>JBBTRO010000032.1:0-7302 GCA_038065155.1 Patescibacteria group bacterium | reverse complement strand
CCGAGCAAACAAAAGTTTACTGGTCGCGAGACCAAACAAAATTGCCTGTCGTATAGACCGGCGCTCCCCTCGATACAACGGGTACAACTTGCAAAGGGCATGGAAATAAATATCGCCGTATTGAATGACCGTTGGGCCCTGCCACCACTTCATCGTATAAATATGGACTTCACAGGTATCGCTCACCAGCCGTTTGGAAATTTCGTACAAACGAGTTTCTTTACCGCCTTTGTGCCATGGGAACACCGCGTCCGAAACAAACGCGACGCGCTTGATCTTTTTACTCGTCTTCACTCGCCCTGGTCGCCAGCGCAGATTCCGCAGAAGCATCGCCATAATCCGACTGCCGTCATACCAAGGGCGGAGACTCGATTCGCCAGCTCGGGCATGATAACTGATCGGGACCGAATAAATTTCCTCGCCGAGAATCGCCAACTTGGTGATCATCTCCATTTCAATCGCAAACCCATTCGACATGAGATGAGGACGCAAACGCTCGACCGCTTGGCGCTTCCAGGCAAAGTACCCGGACAAAACATCGGTCACATTGACCTTGTAAAAATGCCGAACCAAATGTGAAAAAACCCAATTGCCAAGGCGATTGACCGCGGCCATGGAACCGTGATGGATGCGGCCGCCCAAACGCGAACCAACCACCACCGTGCAAAACCGCGACTCCAGCGGTTCAATCATGCGAAGTATTTCTTCGGGGCGATAGGTATTGTCGCCATCTAGCATGACAACAAAATCAGTATCTTTGGCAATCGCGCCAAACCCGCGGCGAATCGCATTGCCCTTGCCTTTTTTTGGTTCCCGGATGACTTTGGCACCCAGTCGTTTGGCAATCGCCGCCGTCCGATCAGTTGAATTATTGTCAATCACAATAATCTGAAGTGCATAGCCTCGGTCGCGCAACTCCTCGGTTGGGAAACTCCTTAGGACATCGCCAATCCCATCCGCCTCGTTGTGGCAGGGTACGAGAGCCGTAATTTTTTTGAAAGTATTTTTTTTCACAATCACGTATTCGTGGGTATCGAAAAATGAATGACCTGTTGCTCTCCCGGCAATTCGACCACTACCGTGACTTTTTGCGTCGCGAATGGGAGCGCGAATGATACCGGAAAATTCTGCGCTTGGTTGTCTTTTATAAAATGGGTCCCATGCTCAAGCTCGCGGATGACCCCGTTTTCAAACTTGGCATAGACTCGATACGCATAGGCCCTGTCCATTCCTTCTACATTATGAATGGCAAAAGAAAATGATATGGCCTTCCCTTTGACAATTTCTTCTTTTTGAAGAATGGGGTAATCATTGAAATATAGTTCAGTAAACCGCTCTTGGGTGGGAATGAGCTTGAGTTTGTCTAGGTGCCGGTAGAGCGCTGGCCTATATATCTGGATCATGCCGATCGCAAAAAAAATAACCGTGACAATAAATACGGCCTTTAATTTGCCTCTACACTGCGGTTTTTCAAACATAGGGAATAGTCAAAAGGTAACGCAATATAATAGCAAATTTTCGAGCATTTGTCAAGGGTAAAAAATCCAGATTTTATCAACAAAAAAACCCTAAAGAGGGCTTGCCAAAAAAGAAGTTTATCAACGATGTAGAGTGTATTTCCGAAGCGCCCGACGGTAAAGGTTGTAATTGGGAATAATCTGTCCAACTAAGTGCCAAAAGTGTTTGGAGTGATTAAGATGCACGAGATGACAAAGCTCGTGAACAATGATGTAGTCCACGAGTTCAAGCGGCAAAAACAGAATCCGATAATTGAAATTCAAATTTTTCTTCTTGGAGCAGCTCCCCCATTTGCTCCGGTGATTTTTGATCGACACGCGTTCGTAAGAAAACGAATGCAGGCTCGCGTAATGGCGAAGGCGATCGCACACCAATTTTTTCGCTCGGGCTTTGTAACGCAGGTAGGAATGCATGGGGATAGTATAACAAAATCCTCCAAGATGGAGGATTTTGTATGTTGAAAACAATTTAGCAACACTTGCACTTACTTCCCCCCAGCTTTGAGGCTGCAGCAAGGATCACCAATGCCGGCCAAGCCACATCCACCGTACTATCTGCTACCCAGCCCAATCCTTTGGCCAAAAACAAAAGGCCGATAAGAAGTACCATGACGACCGGTACTTTGTGGTGCATGCATTTGCAGCAACCACCGCCATGTGAACTACAAGATTGACCGTCTTTCATCATATCGTCTTGCATATATAAAAAGTTAAATTTTTAATTTCTAATTTTTAATTTTCAAACAATGTCTAATGAATCAATTTCAAAATTTTTAAACATTGAAAATTTGGTAGTTGAAAATTGTTTAGAAATTAAAAATTGAAAATTGAAAATTTTATTAACTATGATTTCGACCTTTATCTTGTCTTAAGCATACCACAACCTGCAGACTCTTAGGTAGGGGCTACCCCAGACTCCGGCGCAATATCCCAGCTTCGGTAATAAGCCGAGTCAGCGTTAGGGGATTCTGCCGCGCTTCGTAAATCTGCGTGGTGAGGCCGTAGTGGAGCTGTTCGGCTGCAGTTTTCGGTCCAAAAGAAATACCTAAGGTACTCTCGCGCGCGTGTATATCTTCGAGCACAGCGCGCCAAGGTTTATCATGCTTCGCCAATCGCTCCACCATTTCGCGATTCAAATACCGTCCGGCACGCTCGAGATCGCTGGTTAAATTTGGATATGCGATATCCAGGAGAGAGCGTTCACGATCGGTCATTTGTGTGAGCATACGGCCCGTGCCAAAAAACTCGGGCGGGGTGCCTAGCGAATAACAGCCGGCCGTAAACGTAATGGCGCGTGGGAGGACACTTTGGCCCACTTTACGCCCATAGCCCAATAGCCCGATATGCAGTCGCCGCTCGCGGCGTTTGGGAACACTGGCAAAAATCGGCTGGAGCCGCGGCAATAGGCCCGGCAGAGTTTCCTGGTAAAGGCGTTCGGCGCGCTTCGTGAGTCGCGGCAACTCGCGAAGCGCCGATGCGGAAAGAGATCTTGGTTTTGTTTTTGGCAAATTTTTTCCTAGCACGCCAATCGCCTTTTTCACCTGGGGTAGCGGATAATCATAGCGGAAAGCTGATTGAATGGTGACGGTACGCACACCGGCGTATTGATGCAAAAACTGCGGGATATTGTCGGGCGTCAACCCGCCGCGAAAGACGAGACTGCCGACACCCAAAATCGGAAACGTCGGAATCTTGGTCTCCTTGGAAAACGCGGCAATTTCTGACAGCGCAATCGCGTTGCCAATGACAGTCGCCAAAAGTCCGGAAATAAGGGCTGGATCACTGCGTGCTAAAAATGGCCGGATATATTCGGGAGGCTTTTTGAAATATTTTTTATGAAGGACAGCATACCGAGCGAGAAGCTTGCCCACTCCTTGCTGAGCAATCGCACCCTCGATGAGCGGAATCACTTCCAAATATTTGCCATTTTTCTTTTGTGCAAACGCTTGATATTTGGCGGCGGCCAAAGTTTGAAAGGCGCGCTGGATAAAGATAAGCTGGTCGGCGCGCTCGGTCATGGGCAAAATGACCTCAAACAGCGGCGTGGGGTGAAAACCCAAATCGCGAGCAAAATCCTGGCTCGTGAGTATTACCATGAGTGCTCGCGGCAGACTGTACGCTGGCTCGTGCCATGGGTTGGGAAGACGAAAAGTGAGAAGCCGATCTCGGCCGATCTGTTCTTCTTGGCAAAATGCGTGATGCGTGGAAAATAGTCGATCAATTACGGCCTCATCGGCGTACTTACCTTCAAAATCCCACATAAATTCACCGACACCCAGATCCCGCCAAGCCGAGACGCACTCGTCCAATTCTTCATGAACGCTGACAAATCCATCGCCATCACGCTCCCAATACGGAGCGCTGGCGTTGTCGGGGTGTTGGGTGGCCATTGTGGCTGGAATTTTGCGCATACCAGAAGATTGTAGCACCTAGCCAAAAAAAAGAAAATGAGGTATACTAAATATTGAAAAATCCGAATATCAAAATCCGAAATTCGAAACAAAATAACAAATAAAAAATTTTGAAATTAGTTATTTGAAAATTTGATATTATTTCGGATTTTGATATTCGGATTTCGAATTTTTTATGAAGCATAGATCACTTATCCTAACATCAACTCTTGTTTTTCTTAGCTCATTACTTACACTGCCAGTATATAGTGCTGGTGGCGGAAGCGGCGGTGGCGGAGGTTCGACGTGTACCGAAGATGTTTGGGTCTGCGGCGACTGGGGTATCTGTGCCGTTGAAGGAAAGCAAACCAGAACCTGCACTCTTACGTTTGATTGTGATCGAGCAGCCAACCCCAAGCCTGCCGAAGAACAAACCTGCACACCCTCGTGCACTGCCGATACCTGGATCTGCAGTGACTGGAGTAGTTGCAATAGCAGTGGCAATAAAACCAGAACCTGCACGCTCACCGATGATTGTCCGCTCACCAACACCCCAAAACCAAGCGAATTCGATTCCTGCACGGTGGCCACTCCAGCGACTGTTCAAAAGCTAGAGATTAGTGAAGATGTCCCGCCACCCGTACCCCAACCAAAACCAAAATCACAGGTAACCGTACCTAGTTGCAAAAACACAACCACCTGGCAGTGCGACGACTGGACCGCCTGCGACAAACATGGCAACCAAACGCGCAAATGCCAGGAAATTGTCCGCGCCAATGCCTGCCCAAACATTGAGCATGCTCCGGCCCCAGAACAAGTACAGCGATGCCAGGAATTGCAGTGCGGCAACAAACCGGCGCTCCGTGATCGCGTCTTTTGCCGACTGAACCTCGCACCAGCCGGCTTTGCCCGAGAACTTGAAATCCAATATTTGCCGGAAGAATGTCGAACCCTAAATGGCGGCAACAATGTTCGCCCACCTAACGGCTGGGGAGTAGCGGCCAAAGCTTGCATTGAAAAATATCAAGCCTTCAAACCCTGCTGGGAAATTGAAGAAGGACCGAAACGAATCGCTTGCGCCCGAACAGCCCTTAAACTTGGGCCGATAATTTCTGACGAGGTAAAAACCTGCCAAGGCAAAACCGGAGCTGAACAAGTTCAGTGCAAAAGCGACGTACGAGAAAAAGTTTTTGGCCTTATCAAATTCCGCATGTATGATCTGGAAGAGCGCGCGGAAGAACTAGTCGAGGCTGGAGCTGATCTATCCGCCGCGACCGACTTTATTTCTATGGTTGAAGAAAAAAAACAAGCATTCAACGCGGCCACGACCTATGCCGAGCGCCGTCAATTGATTTTGGATGTTCGCGATGCCTGGGCGGCATTTGTAAAAATAGTGAAACCACAACTTCAATCATAAAAAACTTCTATGAGAAGAATTATCTTTTTAGCCAGCCTGCTTCTTGTCGTGGGCGCCGGCTGTCCGGAAATAAAGCCGCCAACGGCAACGGTCGAAGATGAAAAACAAACTAATGAAACCGAAGAACTTTTAAATAACGACGACGGCTTAGACGAAGCCCTTACCGATCTCGAGGCAATAGAGCAATAAATTTCGGATTTAGGATTTCGGATTTCGAATTTTTCAATGGTATGGACTACAAAAAACACCCAGAGCATCTCGTTCGTTGGTTCATTACCGCGCCGTTCATTTACGCGGTCTTGCCAGCGACCCTCCTCGCTGATCTCATCGTCGAAATATATCACCGCGTTTGTTTCCCACTGTATGGAATTCCAAAAGTCAATCGAGCTGAATATATTGTCTTTGACCGCGCCAAACTCCAATACTTAAACTGGTTTGATAAGCTCAACTGTACCTACTGCAGTTATGTGAATGGCTGGGTGCGCTACGCCGCCGAAATTGCCGGACGCACCGAAAAATACTGGTGCGGCATCCGTAATCGAGAGCGTGCGGGGTACCACGAGCCGGCACATCACAAAAATTTTCTGACGTACGGCGACGAAGAAGGGTATCGGACGTTCGGTAAAGGGAATCCAAATTCCAAATTCTAGATTCCAAATTCTATCAGTTATGTCAATGAAAACTCTCTCCAACAATGGGCTGACGTGGATTCATTTTGATGTTGGAAATGAGGAAACCCTGCAATACCTCAAGCGTGAGTACACGTTTCATCCGCTTGACCTGGAGGACGTCGCGGCCGAACAACAAACTCCCAAAATTGATATTTACAAAAATTATCTTTTTATTGTTCTGCTTCTCCCCTTTACGCGGGACAATTCCCAAACGATTGCACCCCATGAAATCAATCTATTTGTCGGGGACAACTATGTCATTACCATCCAATCCACCAAATCCAAAGAAACGAACAATTTATTTTCCGGCTGGCTGAGTAACCCCGCTACCAAAACCGAATGGATGAAATTGGGGTCCGGGTATCTCCTCTACTCGATTATCGAAGCCCTATTTGAGAATGCCCGACCAGTACTCAATAGTATTGGGAAGAAAATCTCAGTACTGGAAAATGAAATTTTTGAGACTGACCCGCACTCCGGCATCATTCGCGAACTCTCGTTCCACCGCCGCAATGTGCTCAATTTCCGACGCACGCTTGATCCGGAACGGCAAACTATTCCCCATATCTACTCGCAAAAATCATTTCTCGGTCCGGACCTTCATGTCTATTTCGACGACATCAACGACACGATCAATAACATGTGGACGATCATCAATACCTACAAAGACACGCTCGACACGCTCCACAGCACGGTCGAATCGCTCATCAACCGAAAAACCAGCAAAATCATTACGACCCTCACGGTCATTTCTGTTGCCCTCTTGCCACTCAATTTATTTGCCAGTATCTATGGCATGAATATCCCCGGCCTTCCCTTTGCCCATAGTCCTGTCTGGGTCTGGATCATCTTTGGCGTCCTTTCCGCCGTCGTCGCGACTTTTGCCATTATCATGAGACGAGAGAAGTGGTTATAAAGACTTAAATAAAAATACCCTCTCCTGGTAGGAGAGGGGGAGGGGTGAGGTCTCAACGAACACCAACCAATTCTCTCACATCACTCATCGTCTTTTCCGCGACCGTCGCGGCTTTTTGTTGTCCGATCCGAAGAAGCGCTTGAATTTTTTCTCTATGAGCGAGCAGATCGGCTCGGCGAGCACGAAAATCAGCAAACGTCTCCGCGATTGATTCGGCCAGCACCTGTTTCAATTCCCCATACTGAATCGTCCCGTTTTTTTCCGCGGCTACAAATTGCTCACAAACTTTTTTGTCGGCAATTTTTTTGAGAATAAGTAAGAGATTCTCGGCGCCAGGTGCTTTGCCCCCGCCAGTGGTAGCCGTTACGGCTTTTTTTAATTATTTGACAAT
>JBBTRO010000031.1:0-3179 GCA_038065155.1 Patescibacteria group bacterium | reverse complement strand
AATATCAAGAAAAAGATGTGATTGATTTTATTTCCGCCATGTTCGAATATGGCATGGTAGATTTTCTTTTTTATCGACTGGAACAGCAAATTGATATTCAGGCGATCAAAAATGATCAAGGTCTTCGCGACATTGCCGCATTGATTGCAAAAAAGTTGCGCCTTCAGCCATCAGTATGAAACTTTCCATCATCATCCCCGTGTACAATGAAATTCGCACCATTGCCGAGATATTAAAACGCGTGGCCGTCGCCGATATTTTGTCTTGTGAGAAGGAAATTATTATTGTTGACGATGGTTCGAGTGATGGCACCCGCGAATGGTTGGCAACACTTGATGCCCGTTACCGGGTGTTGCTCCAGGCTGTGAATCAGGGGAAGGGCGCGGCGGTGAAACGGGGAATTACGGAAGCCACGGGCGATTTGATTCTTATCCAGGATGCGGATTTGGAATACGATCCGAACGATTACGCGGCGCTCCTAAAGCCGATTGTTGAAAATACAGCCGAGGTCACGATCGGCTCGCGCACCCTGACTCACGATAATGACGCGCGGATCAAATGGCGGCATCCGCATCCACTGACGTACCTTGGCAACAAGTGCATCAACCTCGCCATCAATGTGCTGTATGTTCGACGCGGGACAGATTTTTTTTCCTGCTACAAAATCGTGCCGCGGCGGTTACTCCAAGAACTGGCTGTAGAGGCCAATGGCTTTGCCTATGATATTGAGCTTCTCTGCAAGTTGTTCCGTCGCGGTACGCGAGTGGCCGAGGTGCCAATTCACTACAACCCCCGGACATTTGCCGAAGGCAAGAAAATACGGTACAGTGATGGCATTAAGGTGCTGTGGACGATTGTGAAGTGGCGGTTGAAACACCTGAGCACTTCAGCACCTGAGCACTCCAGCACCTGAGCTTTTTATTACTCAAACATTTTATTACCTTGTCGCCTTATTACCCATGTGCTAAGGTGCTCAGGTGATCAGGTGCTTGAGTAATAATTTTTCTTATGCTCCACGTCACCAAAAATATCAAACCAGAATTCACCGACGCTCGCGGTGATATTATGCCCATCTTTGATGATGGCGCGACCAATATCCGTAGTGTTCTAATCATCACGTCCAAAAAAGGATCGGTGCGCGCCAATCATTATCACAAAGAAGATTCGCACTATTGTTATATGGTAAGCGGGAAAATGGAGTACTTTGAAAAAGCGATTGATGCCGATAATAGCACTGCGGAGAGTGTGGTTCTTGAAGCCGGGGATATGGTCTATTCACCGCCTCTGCGGGTGCACGCGATGCGTTTTCTCGAAGATACTACTTGGATTACGCTAGCTACAAAGTCGCGCAAAGATGGCCGGTATGAAGAAGATACTGTGCGAGTGAAGTTTATATGATTCATCCAATTGTTGCAGAAGATATCGATCGCATTGTCGAAGGGATTAGCGATCAAGCGCAGAAACTCTCCGGCAAGACGCTCCTTATTACCGGCGGCGCTGGTTTTATTGGGAGCTACATTGTGGCGACGATTGCCGCGCTCAATCGGGGCAGATTGCCAGCGCCTTGCCATGTCATCTCCATGGACAACTATATTACGGGCGGCAACAAGAATCTCCTCATGGAGATTACCGACCCGAATATTACGTTTGTTACGCATGATGTCCGGTTGCCGTTTTCCGCCGAACTGCGCGCTGACTTTCTGGTTCATGCCGCTGGCGTCGCGTCGCCGTTGTATTACAAAAAATATCCACTCGAAACGGTTGAAGGGACGATTTTTGGTATAAAGAATTTGTTGGAGCATGCCAAAAATACGGCCGCGCAAAGTGTTTTGTTTTTCAGTTCTAGTGAAATTTACGGTGATCCGGATCCCAATTTTATTCCAACCCCCGAGACCTACAAAGGCAATGTCTCGTGCGTCGGGCCTAGATCGTGTTATGATGAGTCGAAACGGCTGGGCGAGACGTATTGCAGTTTGTACCATAGTTTATACAACGTGCCGGTGAATACGGTTCGTCCGTTTAACGTTTTTGGCCCGGGTATGAAACTCAATGATTATCGTGTCATTCCCAATTTTTTCTTGAATGGGTTGGAAGGCAAACCTCTGCCGGTCCATGACAAAGGCAACCAGACGCGTTCGTTTTGCTATGTGACTGATGCCATCATTGGTTTTTTCAAAGTTCTTTTGGCTGACAAACATGGTGAAGCCTACAACGTCGGCAATGCCGAAGAAGAAATCAACATGCGCGCGCTCGCCGACAAAGTGGCTGATGCGTTTGGCGGTGGCGTTACTATTCAACTTGTTTCATATCCCGATGCGTACCCAACCGACGAGCCGCGCCGCCGTTGTCCGGATTTGACAAAGATTAAACGCGATCTTGGATTCTCTCCAAAGATTGATTTGAAAACTGGGATTGAACGGAGCCTGCAATGGTTTCGGGATCAGCGAAATAAGGAAATGGCGAAATTATGATGCGTTTTGGTTTGATTGGTCTTGGACGATTTGGCAAGCACTACCTCCGCTTGCTGACGTCTCTCCCAGAGGTAGAATTGTTGGCGATTGCGAATCATTCAAGCGGTGTTTTTTCGGAGTATAAGGAAAAAATTCCTCCGCAATGTATTACCACAATTGATACTAATACTCTTTTACAAAATCCAGCGATTGATTGTATCGTCATTGCCACACCGGCTACAACTCATTTCGATTTAATTCAAAAAGCGTTGCTTGCTGGCAAGCATGTGCTGGTCGAAAAACCCATGGTGACGACGGCGGAAGAGGCAAAGAAAATTGAGACGCTGGCAAAGAAACAGGGGAAAACGCTGATGGTTGGCTACCAATATATCTATCACGATGCGATTCGATATCTGAAAACGTCGTTTGATTTTGGGAATGTAAATTATTTTTTCGGTGAGCATCTTTCCAGTGGGCCGGTACGCACTGATGTCGGCTGTTTCATGGACGCTGGCGTGCATGATTTGGCGATTATTGAGTATTTATTTGCGCCCGGAAGGATTGCTGGAGTCAAGGGGGCGAGTGCTGGGACGAGTGATGATTTTACTGCGGTATCAGTTACATTTGAAAGTGGTCTATTTGCCCACCTTGTAACTTCCTGGATTGCGCCAGAAAAAGTGCGAAAAGTTACGATTGTCGGCGAAAACGGTTCAGCTGTTCTTGACGATC
>JBBTRO010000030.1:0-5123 GCA_038065155.1 Patescibacteria group bacterium | reverse complement strand
AAGTGGTCCGGGCACGTAGAGGACACGAAAATACAGATTCAGCGCATCCGCATTTATTTCTCGCTTCACAGGGTGTTCCAATATCGCTTTGATTTCGGAAGAAAAAACGAGATTCCCGCCCTCGTGGTAATAATACAACGGTTTGATGCCAAGATGATCGCGAACAAGATAAAGTGTGGCTTTTTTTACATCCCACAGCGCAAACGCAAAAATGCCATTGATTTTTTTTACCACCTCAATCCCCCACGCTTCGTATCCGCGAACAATAACTTCTGTGTCACTCGTGCCGCGAAATTGATGGCCTAATTTTTTTAATTCATCACGAAGTTCTTGAAAATTATAAATCTCGCCATTAAACACAATCACGATTGATCCATCATCACTCTTCATCGGCTGGGCACCAGTTGGTGTAAGGTCAATAATCGCCAACCGATTGTGCCCAAGCGAAACTCGTTCATCAACAAAGACACCGGTGTCGTCTGGCCCCCGGTGCTTGGTCTTTGCATTCATGCGCTCTATCAATCCCTGATCTGAGAATGTAAATCCGTTGATACCGCACATACAATTGAAAAATTCGAAATCCGAAGCACGAAATCCGAAACAATATAAAAATCCAAATTTCCAAATTCCAAAACCACTTTGATTATTTGAATTTGTTTCGGATTTCGATATTCGAATTTCGGATTTATGGCCGCAACCGTTTGAGATCCGCCTCCACCATCATCTTCACGAGCTCTTCAAACTTCACCTTTGGCTCCCAGCCCAACTTTTCCTTCGCCTTGCCGCTATGCCCGTGAAGCGCGAACACATCGGCCGGACGCATAAATTTGGGATCAACTTTGATGTATTTCTCCCAATCAGTCATGCCGGCATGACCAAACGCGAGTTCTAAAAATTCACGCACACTGTGCGTTTCACCGGTGGAAATTAGAAAATCTTCCGGTTCTTTGTTTTGAAGCATGAGCCACATGGCCTCGACATAATCGCCCGCAAAGCCCCAGTCCCGCTTGGAATCAAGGTTGCCAAGAAGAATTTCATTCGTCAGACCGTATTTGATACGCGCGATGCCATCCGTAATTTTCCGAGTGACAAATTCCTTGCCACGGAGCGGTGATTCGTGATTGAACAAAATGCCGCTACAGGCAAACATGCCAAAACTTTCCCGAGCGTTTATGGTAAACCAGTGCGCGGCCAATTTGGAGATGGCATAGGGACTCCTAGGATGAAACGGCGTATCTTCGGTCTGAAGACCGTCTTTGTGACTATTACCGAACATTTCGCTCGTGGAGGCTTGATAAAATCTGGCCGCTGGATGAAATTGTCGAATCGCTGAGAGCAGTTTCAATGGTCCGAGTGCGTTCACCTCGGTCGTCATGACCGGGATATCCCATGACACTCCGACGAATGATTGAGCGCCTAGATTGTATACTTCATCGGGGTGGAGTGTTTTTATCACATTCATGAGTGAACACTCATCGGTGAGATCCCCATCAAAAAACTTAATGTCTTTATAAATCCCTAATTCTTCCAAATTGTGAAAACTTCGATCCACTGTCCGACGCATAAGTCCCCAAACTTCATAGCCTTTGCCCAAAAGAAGTTTGGACAAATACGCGCCGTCTTGGCCGGTGATACCAGTGATCAATGCTGTTTTTTTCATACATGAAATAAAAACTCGAAGCACGAATATCGAAATCCGAAACAATATAGAAAAATAAATACCAAAATTTTAATTTTATTATTCGAATTTGTTTCGGATTTCGGATTTCGGATTTCGGATTTCTAGATTAATTATGGCCTGTGTAAATTTTACTTTATCATTTATAGGAATAATTTTTACTTTTTCATTTGACTTAATCTCAAAATTCGCCACACCAACGTCAGTCATAATGACCGGTGTTCCGGCCGCGATTGCCTCCATCACGACCAATCCATACCCTTCCGACAGGCTGGGAAACAACAATGTGTCTGCGGTCTTGAGATACGACCACGGATCACTCGTCCAGCCCTCGAATTTTACAGTATACTCGAGTTTTTTGGCTTTGACAAGCGCTTCTAGGCGTGGCCGCTCGGGGCCATCGCCGACGATCAAAAGCAAAAAACTAGGCTTTTCTTTCACTATATCAGCAAAAAGCTCAATCAGCCATGGCAGATTCTTCACTGGATCAAGTCGGCCGAGACATAAAAAAATCTTGGTATAGTCTGGATAACGCTCACGGAGATTGAACTTCGGCACATAAGCGCGAATTTTTTCTACCTCGACCGGAATCGAACGAACTTCAACTTTATTTTCCTGAATGCCGATATTCAAAAGACTTTGCTTGATCCGTTCGCCCACGACACGGATCCGATCCGCTCGTGACAAAACGTAGTACCTTGCCAACCAATACCGAATACGGTTGCCAATACTACCTTGACGATAATAATTATCTGAAAAAAAATCACCATGACATTGAACTTCAAGTGGTATATTAAATTGTTGTTTATTTAAAATACTCCCTCCCCTCGTAGGGGAGGGATGGGGTAGGGTCTCAACGCTGGCCGAAGTTGATAATCTCCCTTTTAACCGCACGCCTAGGAGGCCAGTAAAAAACGGATCCTGCGTACTAATGCGATCAAATGTATTTTCCACTACAAAACCACGGACAACTTCATATGTTTTTAAAAATTGTAAAAATTTATTCGCCCCACCAGAACCATGAGCCACTACGCTTTGACTAATGTTAACTACCCGGGCTTCTTGATTCGGAATTACAATCGTCAAACGCTCTTTCTCGCCATACGCAATCATCCGATGTGCTACAGCAGACATTGGATCCAAAATCTTCTTGTCGAGGCTGATCATGAGTGTGCGCATACTGATTCCAATAATATTTTTGTCTTCCCAATCATACTGGCAAGCTGAAATTTTTCTCCTAACTGCGGCTTAACTTGAAAATGAGAAAGTGTTGCTAAAATTTTTTCTTGAATGGTCGCGCGATCATTGTACGGAAATAATTGTTCTCTTGGCACGATTTCAGGGTTGCCGCCAACATCGCTCGCTAACACAGGAATCCTAAGGCCGATGGCTTCAAGAAGCACATGCGACAATCCCTCATAACCGGAATTAAGCACAAACACATCGGCCGCGGCGAGATAGGAGAGCGCCTCCGGCCGAGACGCATTGGTAATCGTCTTAAGTTTTACATTCGGTGGAAAATTCTGTGCAATATCTCGTAGGGTCTGCATGCCCTTCCACGGCACGTCTCGCCCGACTGACACCACCCACTGCTCGCCAGCTGGTTTGGCTTTTGGCGTAACCGACGGCAAAAAAACCGCATTATAAATCACAGATACATTTTCTTCTTTTGCTCCCCACCCAACCACCAGGCGTTTCAAATATTCACATGGCGTAATGACTCGGTCTGCATGCTTAACAACAAACGATTCAATCATCTTGAGCCATCCAACCTTTCCCCTAACTTTCAATTTCTGAAATTCATCAATCAAACAATATTCTATTTTCCATTTTCTATTTTCTATTTTCTGACAATATTGTTCCCACGCATAATCCCCGACCACTTTCACCACAAACTTTTTCCCCCGCAGTCGGGCGGCGATGAGCGCCGGGAGTCCGGCATTCACCGGCCCCATGGCGTAGACGACGTCAACATTTTTTGCCTCTCGAAAGAGTAACCAAAAATATTCCAAATACCGCAACAATTTATTGCTCCATGATACATGATACATGATACATGATACTGCCGCTTTGTCCGACTGCGGATTGAGCGATACAATCCGAACATCGACTCCCTGCTTCGTCAATTCGTTCGCAAGTGTGACCACATAGGTGGCTGGGCCACCGCTTTGCGGCGGAAAAATGTCAGCGGCCAAAAATAACCTCATAGTGTTTCAAAAATATTTTTCATTTTCTGAGCGATCAAGCCCCACTCATACTGTTCTTGAACCAACCGTTTCGCGTTTTCTCTCAATCGCTTTGCCAATTCTGGACCATCCATAATACGCTGAATTTTTTCGGCAATATCTTTTGGGTCATTCACGCGGCAAAAAATCCCGGTCTCGCCATCATGTAAAAAATCCGGAATTCCGCCAACCGGAGTGCCAACAGCCGGCAAACCAACTGCCATCGCTTCGAGAAACGCATTTCCTAACCCTTCGGACCGGCTTGGCCGACAAAATACTGCTGCGGTTCTCAACACCTCAACAATCCTCTCCTGGGGCAAAAGACCCAAGAACCTAACCCGTGCGGTCGCATGAATTAAGTTTGCTAGACGTTTCAACTTTTTTTCATCGCGACCAGCGCCAACGATAGTAAGGGTGACATCGTGAGGCAGATGCTCGAGCGCTTGAATCAGTATATCAATACCATTTTTCTTGACTAAACGAGACACGGTAATAATGTTTCGCCGTTTCTGGATTGTTTCTAATGGATAAAACGTTTCCAGCGATACGCCGTTTGGCACTACGTCAATCGGACATTTTGCCCCCATCTCCTTCGCCCACCTCGCCAAATAATGGCTAATCGTCTGAATATGACTCGCACGAGTAAAAATTCTTTTGAAAAGCGGCCAGCACCACCAGACATGCTTGTAAATATCCCATCGACTATCGCCTTCTTGGAGGGTCAGAAGGTAAGGGACTCTCGGATGATGAAAACAATAGCGCACCGCCGCAAATCCACTATAACTGGCCATAATTGACCACACCAAATCAAACGCCCCAAGTCGCTTGGCAAGAAGCGGCCCCAACACAGTCAGTAATAATTTATCGAAACGATTGCCCCAGCCGATCCGATGCACCAACACATTCCCAATGCGCTCCTCCTGTGGCAGATCCCTCTTCAGCCGCGCTGTGAGCATGACAAATTCATACTCCGGCAAGCGATCTGTAATTTCCTTGACCGCAATTTCCGCGCCGCCAACCAATGGGAAGTAGGCGGTGGAAAAAATAAGGATTCTTTTTTTAGTATGCAATGACATAATTATTTCGCCGGCAACAGGCTGGCATCAGCTTCATAAATTTTAAACGCCACCGCGCCATCATCGCGGTAAATAAGGTGCGGCACTACATTGGCCCTGACAAACAAATCCTCAACTTCTGCTCCGGTATCGGCGGCACCTGAA
>JBBTRO010000029.1:0-2938 GCA_038065155.1 Patescibacteria group bacterium | reverse complement strand
TTATATTGGTGAAGATTCACGAGCGCTTGATCTTGGTTGCGGCGTCGGACGACATTTGCTCCCACTTCGTTCCGCCGGCCTTCATGTCTCGGGCTTGGATTACGCCAAACGACATGTCAGCCTGCTTCATAAAGATTTTCCAGGAATACCCGTGCGTCAAGGCGACTGGAAACAGACTCCGTACAAAAACAGCTCATTTGATGTGGTCTATAGTCTAGGTAGAAACATTTTGCACGAAACGCAACTGCCAGCTCAATCACAGCTGTTTGGCGAGGTCAATCGCCTACTCCCGATTGGTGGAACATTTGTCTTTGACATTCCCGATCGAACGGTCGGCAACTATCAAAAACTCGCCAAGAAATACGCCGGCGTCATGAAAAAGCGCGGCATCAGTAACTCGCGGTATGGCCTCGTGTATGATTCTCCCGACGGGCAAAATTTTATGACACGATACGTTTATGGCCACGATGATATCGTCGCGCTTGCCGAAGTGAACGGATTTGTGATTGAAGAAATAAAAAAGAAAGAATTAAAAAATGGCCACGGTGATGTGAACATGTATTACACCCTCAAAAAAATTGCCGACGCTCCGGATCACGACGGAATACGCGGGTCGCGCGAAAGCGAAAAACGTTTGGCTTCGGCCCAGGCCAGCTGAAAAAATGTTTTCATGCTCGTGTAGATGGCCGGGCTTTCCATGGTGACGCCGATAAGTTCCGCTTTGCCAAAGGAAATAAAGGCAATCTGATTTTCTCCGTAGAGATCAATTTCTACATCAATCGGAAATTTACTATTCGGCACTACTACGGTTTCACGCAAAGATTCTTTATCATGCTCATGGTACGCGTCAGTCGCCGCACTGCTTGAGGCAATGACTTGCGCCTCGATTCCTTTGACCACACGCTCTTTCACGTAAGTCTTGTCGAGCCAGTCTTTGAGTGATGGCTCGATGACTGCGGGTGAGAGAATCGCATAGATCGGTTTTTGCTCACGGAGTGTGTCTTTATATATCTCCTTTAACCCTTCAACACCTTCAAAAAATTTAACGCCAGGTCGATTGAACGCTAAATTGAATTTTCCCGAGAGGCTTTGAATCGTCGTTTTCATTTCATCTTCCAACAGCGCCACATCGCGTTTTTTTTGATTGACCAGATCAAGGAGTTTGCCCGGATGGACCGGCTTGTAATAGGCGATTTTGCCATCTTTGCGGTATTCCACATACCCGCCAGCCAGGAGTTCGGGCAGAACTTCGTAGATCATGGCCCGGGAAAGCTTCACTTTCTCGAGGATCTTTGGCACGGTCAATTCCCCCAACTCAACTAGGGCCAGGTAGATCTCGGCGGCGGATGGTGAGAGGCCGCCTTCGGTTAGGGTGTCGAGTACGGTTTTCATATTTTAGCTTAGTTTAGCCAATTTTTGGCCTAAATTATCTATCTTTCTGTGTCTAGGAGACACATGTTTTGGCTGTCTATAGCCCCATTATAGCATAGGTGAATCTATCTGTCAAGTATCTAGTAGACGAATGTATACACATATAATTTGGCTAATTATACTTCTATTTTCTATTTACTACTTTCTATTTTCTACTATCATATTGACAAATCTTCCTAGAAAGGGTATAATGCTATGTTCTGAAAATGAAATAGGTGAACCGATCTAGAGATTCCTTACAACTTAAACGAAGGGAGCCAAAAAGTTGGAGAGAGCTTATTGGCACCAGAATACCACCTTGATACACACATATTATATGCGCGTCTCTCTCCAAAGAGCGCGTTTTTGTTTCTACGATCGAGGAGACCCGCCTACGCTAAAGCTACGGCGGGCAGGGAGATCACTACCTCGGGCCACAGTAATATATGTGCCCGGTACGCGGTGAGCCGCAATCGTAAAGGTTGCATCCTCGATCGTCGACGCAAGCTCGGCCCTATATCCCAGGTTCATATCTCGCTTGTCGTGATATGAATCGGGCGCGGGCAATGTAGCCGGCGATTGACGAAATCAACGATCTTTCAAATAAGTAATTATTCCTCGTTACCCATGAGAAAAGATAGGGAGAGAGATTCCTATCGGTGACAAGAAATATTACTTTCTGTCAACCCGTCTTCGTCCCGATGTAAATCGGGACTACGCCGGGCAAGATTAGTTCTCCTACGCGTAAAGCTTCGGAGAATGAGGCGGAGTGAGTGGTGAGACTCGATGTTGAATCGAGAGTCGCCCCCTCGCGGTCTCCTCCACGACTCGACAGAGTCATGGTAGTACCGAGTGCGTTCCTTCATCACGATCCGCAAGGTGAGTGGTGCAGGGAACAGTCGCTACTACCCGTCTTCGTCCGCCTCGGGCGGACTACGCCGGGCAAGCAAAAAGAATTAAAAAACGAAGTAGCAAGTAGGTTTGGTCTGAGAGTCAGGTAAAACCTAGTCGCTACTATCGCAGGGAAGTGTGATGAGTGATAAGTACCCACAGTCTGCCAAGAGTGTGCGGGAACACGTCGCGAATCATGCGGACGAGGAGCATCTGATAAGTGAGATAGCGGGCGTTGACCTTTACAATTTATTGCTTGTGAACGGAAAAAGCAAAAGGCAAGGAACAAAACGCAATTTGTTTACTTGCTATTTGTTCCTTGTTTTTTGTTCCTTTTACAAGCAAGCACATCAGCAATCTAGTTGGTGTGTTCAAAAATATTTCTCGGTGGTTTATCTTCCCTACCTTCTAATGTATTAGAAAGTGTGGAAGGCTCACGGCGCAATGTCGCGAGCACTTACTCCACCTCAGTTCGTAGTCCGCTGGGTGGAAAAAAGAAAGGAGGACTACAATGTTCAATCACAATTCGCAGATCAACTCGTCCTCGGCGATCGACGCCGAGGGGCTCGCGCGCTTGGCGCGCGCGGGAGAGAAGCGGCAGCGAAAGGCTGCCCGAAAGGAGGAAGAGCAGCGCGCC
>JBBTRO010000028.1:0-17505 GCA_038065155.1 Patescibacteria group bacterium | reverse complement strand
AGGTCAGGCGCTGGTAAATTTTCTCCAGCTGGCGCCCAATGAAAAAATCTCGGCTATTCTATCCATGGCTGATATTAATAAATATCAATTTCTAGTCATGGTGACAACCAAAGGAACAATCAAAAAAACCGCTCTGACTGATTTTGGCAATGTTCGACGCTCCGGCATTATTGCCCTCAAACTTAAACCGGATGATCTCCTGGAGTGGGTTCGTCCCTCGTCGGGAAAAGATGACATGATGATCGTCACCGCCGAAGGCCAGGCGATTCGTTTCAAAGAAACACTCATTCGTCCCATGGGCCGAACCGCTGGCGGCGTCCGTGGCATTCGGCTCAAATCCAATGACGAAGTGGTTGGCATGGATATGGTTGAACCGGAATTGGTCAAGAGAAAGGTGCTCGAACTCCTCGTGGTATCGGAAAATGGCCTGGGCAAGCGAACTGAGCTTGGTGAATACAAAGTTCAAGGCCGAGGTGGCAGTGGTATAAAAACGATGGCGGTCACTGCCAAAACCGGTAAAATCATTAGTGCTCGTGTGATCAATAACACTACTGAGCAAGATGTGATGGCCGTATCGAACAACGGCCAAGTCGTCCGCACTCCCCTCAAGTCTGTTTCCACTCTCGGCCGCGCCACCCAAGGCGTCCGTATCATGCGCTTCAAGGAAGAGGGTGACAAGGTGGCCAGTATCACCCTGCTCTAATTGATGTCGATGGTAAAAATAGGGACGATCCCTCCCCTATGAGGGGAGGGCCAGGGAGGGGTCAATCCTGTTGGATTACCTGAAGAGTCTCTGGATCGTAATAAATGCGATCGTAGATCTCAAATGCCTTCCCCAGCAATCCTTCCTCTCCTTCCACCGTCTGATCAAGATCCCACACATCATGGTAGGCGATAAACTGTCCTCGCTCGTCTTCGCCAAGATGGATGCTAAAGTTGCCCATAACACCGTATGTTTCTTCTCTAAGATCCACTGAAATGAAGCACACCTCACCCTGAGCAGTCACCTTGATATACCTCATCCACCAGGGTAAATCCGCGGATGATAAACCCATTTCACCTCTCAAATCCTGCTCCTTTATTGTGTTTTCATCAAGCATTCTATCAAACCCCTCAATCTGTTTTTTGATGGCATTCATTTTTCCATCGTCACGAATATACTCCGAAAGAAGTTCTCGTTGTTCCGTGGACCAATCACCATAACGCAAATTAATCTTGTGCAACTTCTTAAAAGCATCCTCCAATTCTTTTTCTTGTCTATCTTCTTCTTTAAACAGTAGCTCCAATTCCTGCACAAGAGATTCTTTCTTGTCTATAAGCTCTCTCAAACTACTCCGCTGATTATCCCCCCACTTTTTTGATTTTTCAAAAATATCTCTCGCGTTGCCAATTAAACTAAAACCATAACCCTCGGTTTCGAAGTAATTGGAAAATTTTTCAAACCACCCGTTGATGGAATAATAATATTTATCCCCAGTTGCATTCGGCGGCCGAAACCGCGAAACACTAAAGGTGTCATTTTCCTGTGGCAAGCCCAGGTAAAACCGCCATGCGTCGTCTCGTTCTGGCATGTCTTTTTTATGCAAACTTAAATCGTCCCCGCTTTTTTCCGCATGTTCTCGACCAGAAATAAGATTCTCTGGAAGATCGGCGATCACATCCCAATACTCTTGATACGCCACCGGTGTAATGCCGCGATACAATAGGTCACTCACCCCAGGAATATATGCCAGTCGGCGCTCATCAGTCGTCCCCTTTTCTTTGAGTTGTTTTTCGGCAACTACACGATTACTAAAAGACGCCGCGTCAGCATGCATCTCGTCGCGAGCAGTTTTCACAACAAAGGCAAGCGGAATAACATACAGGACCATCTTTTTGAATGCTCCCCGAAGTGCGCTTAGCTTCTTTCGCACAGGCGAAACTTCATCTTCCAGCCCAGCTGTATCAGCCGATCCGCTTTGGCGCATTTCTTGGTAGCGCCTTTCCCTTTGGTCAATCAACGCGTCAATTTCTTCTGATAATCTTTCGATTTCTTCATCCACTATCTCTCTTGCCTCCGCCACTCCTTCAAGCTCCACCTGGCTCATCTCTGGTGTCGATAAACCACTCATTTGTTCTGACAAATGCAAAGCTCCCGCTTCACTTTCAGGTCTCATATGGGTAATCAATGGTTAGCCTTATTTTGCGATTTTCTCTTTTGCGGGTCATGCCGATCGAGCACCGAATCAAAATCCTTAAGCGCCCCCAAAACATCGGCCTTATACCCCTCGCCAATTTTTTTAACCAATTTTTTCAATCTATTTTTTGCCTTTGAGTCCAATGCCGTCATAATCTTATATACGCTGAAGTGTACGCCTTAATATTTGCTCGGTTGTCTGCCCCTCGGCATTTCCGTCTGTCGCGATGGACTCCACCGCTTCCTTTGCCTGTTCCCGAGTATACCCCATCCCCACCAGCGCCTCAATCACTTCACTCAATACATCACTTTCACCGCTCGCCCCTAATTTCCCAATTTCGTAATTTTCTATTTTCCCTTTCAATTCTACCACAAGCCTCTCCGCCGTCTTCTTCCCTAGCCCAGAAACGCCCGTCAAATACTTCACATCCCCCCGCCCAATCGCACCTTGAATTTTATCAATCGAACCCAGCGCCAGTATATTCATGGCCGTCTTTGGACCGACTCCTGATACCGTCATAAGCAATGTAAAAAATTCTCTCTCATTTGCCGTTCCAAATCCATACAAATCCAGCGCGCTGTCGCTGACTTTAAGATAGGTATGCAGGGCCACTTCCTGTAGAGTGGTATATGACCCCAATTGAATGGCTGTCATGTGCACCTCATAACCAACACCGCCTGCGGTCTCAATAACAAGAGCGTGTTTCAACTTTTCTCTTACCTGCCCACGAAGAAAAGAAATCATATCTTAACGGTAGAATGCGCATATCTCTTGTCATAAGAAGACGCACGAAGTCCCTGATCGAGATCATTCAAAAAACGTTCTGTATAGAGGCGAGTTGCCCTAAAATCATGTACTACCACATCAACCGGGTCAGCAATTACTGATTCAACTTTGGAAATGCTTACTTTCGCCATAATTTTCATAATACTACGTACTACCACACAATTTACGGATGTTTTATGAAAATTCCTACTTTGGTGAAGCAACTGTTCCACACAAATGCCGTTTCTTTCTAATTTTCAAAACTTCCTTCCGCGCCTTGATATGGTGGCGCATCGGCAGAATAAGGAGCGTCCCCATAAAACCAACGACGCTCACGCTCACAAATAAAGTTGCAAACCCAAATCGCTCGGCGATAACGGCCCCGACATAAGCGGAAAGAGCGGTCGAGAGGCCGATTGAGACATCTTCAAGCGACCATTCATAGCCGGTCTTCCCATTATCCAAATGATTGGTAAACAAAATCCGCCAGCCTGGAATGGCCATGGAAAAGGCGATCGCTAAGAGTCCCTGCAGGAGATAAATATGCCACGGCTCGCTGGCGACGATATAAAACAGCGGGAGGATGGCCGCAAGCAAATACCCAAAAAACATAAAGGCAAACTCATCTCGCTCGCCATCGGTCTTGTCCATAAAACGGCTGAGCGGCGGGGCGACGAGACAACGCACGATCCAATAAATCGAGGTGGCGAGCCCGATCACCCGCAAACCATCGCCTACCGCGATCTGCTCCGAAATAAAGATGGCAAAAATTGGCGCTAATAGCCCAAGCGAGAAAAAAATCAAAAAATCTGAAAGAATGAGCGATTCAATAAACGAATTGACAGATAAATCGAGGCGAATTTTCATAGGACTTCTTGAATACCTTTGCGCGAGACTTCTGCTTGTCGCAGGATTGAGGCAAGAGTACCCCTTGGCAACGGTTTCGAATGAAGCGCGATGGTCACTTTTCTACCGTCTAAATGATGAAGTCTAACATGACTACCCGCCTGATGCGCAATGAAAAAACCAAGCTTGAGAAGCGCGGCCACCAAATCTTTTGGACGAACTTCTGCCAGGCTCGGCATAAGAAGAAATATTACATTGCCGGTAATGGAACTTGAATCGTTGTAATCAAACTTTTTTCTGTTCGCTCTTTTGGAATAGCCAAGCCTTCTTTTTTTAGACACTGCAAGTGAAAACGAATGAGTGCCCCCATTCGCTCCAAGGCTTCTTCCACTGTGTCACCGCTATCGGCGAGTCCAAGGGTTGGACAAAATACAGTATAGCACGGTTCATCCGTACCAGTTCGTTCATCTGGTTCTACAATGACTAGATACTGAAGAATTTTCTTTTTCATATAGGCCAATCATATCAATGCTAGGTCACTTTGTCAAAAAGGAAAATAAAATTTCCTCCCCAAGAGGGGAGGGCCAAGGAGGGGTCAAAACGATGGCCGAAGCCACTTACTTCTTTTTCTTAACACGTGAAACTCGAATCAACCCACCGCACGGAATAATCTCAATTCCTTTCTTTTCGAGCTCATCGAGGAAGAGATTCATGCCGAGTGAGTCTGAAGAAATATGCCCGGCGATAATAATATTCAAGTGATGCTCTTTCGCCTTCCCCATGGATTGCTCGCGCATGTGCATACCCACAATGGTACTGATTCCTGAATGGGAAAACAATTCATACACTTTATCCGATGGTTCGGTGCCGCCAGTCATCTCAACCAAAAACTTACCGACCCGATTATTGAGCCCACCCGAAAAAATCTTTGGGCCGGCCCCTTGTCTGCGCGCAATTTGGTACTCGGGAATTTCCATAAGAGTTTCCATTAGATCCCGTACGGTGTCCGGCTTCTTCCTGTTCAAATACTCATTAATGAACTGATTTACCAGATTATCAGTGATGGTGTGAGTATTGATAAAATTCACGCCAAGAATTTGAGCCAGATTCACGGTTTGATAATGATTGATACCATGCACGCCGCGCCCGACCTCGCTGATCCTCTCCTCCATGATTTTCTCCGCCAAATGAACCGGCACGCCAAAACTATGAAAAATATCCGATTGCATTTCAAGGACGGCATGAAGGTTGGCCAGTGCCTTCCCTTTTGGGTGATGCGAGATCACGAGGTCAATTTTTTTCCCTCGTTCGCCCAGCTGGCTGGCCGTGAGAATTTCTCCAGCATCAACGTCAATACCCGCCAATATACGTTTGACGTTAGTTTTACCATTATCAACATGGATGGTACTGTCCGGAAACGGATTGGTCAGCGTCTCCGGATCAATATACTTTTTATCCTGCGGTTTCAAATCATCGTATTCATTCTTCATCCGGTCCAAATATTTTTTAATCCCCTTGGCGCCGCGCGGATCAGCCTCGATGCCCACCTTGATCCCGAGTTCGAACACTTGTTTGACAGATAACATACTAGAAAAATCAAAATTTAACTGACTCAACAGTAATACACCAGAAAAAAAATGTCAACGCATACCCGTGCTACTGTTTTAGCATCTCCATTCTACGGATCTTGTCTGTAATGCATTCCGGTGAAGCAATATCACGCCGGTGGTACACTGGACCGCCAATGACTTGGCACCCGGCTTCTGCCAAACGCTCCGCTTCCGGCAAGGTTTGCGCTGTACTTACGACAGCAATCGCTCTACCGCTTGCTCCATGGTAATCGGCAATCTCCAAATCACCATTCGTTTTTTTAACCCAGGCAGTGTATAACTTCACCCCATCTGGCACAGTCCCAATCGTAATTTTTTTTCCTGTCTGGTCCGCAGTCTCAGGATAACCTTGTGGCACCACGTATTTGCACACGCTGGCTTTATGCTCAAACTCAATCGCTGTGTCAGAAAGTTCACCAGCAAGCAAAGCCAGTGATAGGTCAACAAAATTTGTTTTGAGTAAAGCAAATGCCACAATTCCCTCGGGATCGCCAATCCGTGCATTATATTCAAGGACTTTGAGGCCGGTTTTGGTCATCATAAAACCACCAAACATAATTCCCTTGAATGGAACGCCAATCTCCTGGCGAAGCGCTGCGGTCACTTGTCTGGTGATATCGCTTGCTGTAGCATAATCCTCTTCTTTCATAAATGGGAGCCGATGATTTGCATCCGTATACGCCCCCATCCCGCCAGTATTTTGCCCCTTATCGCCCTCAAGCGCTCGTTTGAAATCCTGTACCGCCGGCATATCTAGTGTGTGAACACCATCACAAAAACTCATCAGGCTAAATTCTTCGCCCACCAATTTCTCTTCAATAACAACCCGGCCATGCATTTTCAAATACTTCTTCGCGTACGACAAACCTTCTTCGATAGAATGAAAATGATCCCCGGCTACTTGTACCCACATAACCATCATAGGGCCATCGGCCTTTACAACAAACTCTCCACCAAGTTCCTCCGCAAATGCAGCCATCCCTTCTTCTGAGTAAAATACTTTATGCTTGACCGTACCTGGTATATTATATTTGACCAACAATTGACGAGTAAATGATTTTGAAGACTCCAGCTGAGCGGCCTTCTGTAGAGGAGCAATAACAGGAATGCCTATCGATGCTAGCATATCTGTCATGCCAGCAATAATTGGACCGGCTGGACCGATGAAGACGAAATCAGGCCGTACACGACGAGCAAACTCACGCATTGCGTTTATATTATCCAGAGCGCCAACTTCATACACTTCAGCAATATCGGCAAACCCTGGATTTGGCATTTGGCCATAAACAAAAATATTTGTGCCACTCCGTCGATAAGCATCCCCTACTGCAAATGTACAGGCGCTATTCCCAATTACGAGCACTCTTTTCATAAATTAATTAATGAATAATAACACACGGCTCTTCCTTGGCATCTATCCTCAAAAGACAGGTAATGTCCTCAGCTGTGATACTACTTAAAAATTGTTGGCGTTCAGGCTCAGGATATACGACCCTGTAGATATCAGGCAGCAATGGCTCCAGGGCGTCATCAAGCGTCAAATTGAGCATGGTTCGACGAAGCGCTGGTACGGTCTCACCATTACCATACAGGTACAGATCAAGTCCGGTTGCCGGGATAAGTTCATTCTTCGGACCCCGGGCAAACGCCACAGTCGGCGCGTCAATCAGCTCCTTTGTTTGTAGCAGTTCAGAGCGGCGGACACTTTCCATATCACCGATATCAGTGGCTAATTTTATGAAGGCTTCTTTCATGAACGTCAGGTAGTTTACCTGATTAAACCCGCCAAGCAGCTTCAAACCATAATGGAACGCCAGGAGCAAAAAAGACAGAAGCGTACTTGGAAAAATTTCTTTGGCCAGGAGGGCGGCGGCGATACTCTCCGGTGTAAGCTCAACTTTATACGTACCATCGCTCGTTGAGAGGACATTGCCTTGGCGCCAGAGCTGTTCTCGATATTTACGCCCAGGCGGCAATGCCCAAAATAGATAAGTCCCAGTCTTTGTTGCCAGAGTGAACCCACCCATAATCCCATCAAAATATTTTTCTACCAAGGTACGATATTCGTCTTTGAATAATATCCTTGAAATAATCGTATCCTGGCTCAGATGATGCGCCTGCAATAAATTGGCCACCAATGTTTCCTGCTCAACATATACCAAATTCGGCAATTCGTCTTTTTGACCATTGAAGAATTCCTTCCATAGGGCAAAATTTGTTTTTACCACCTGGTCATTGAAATAGGCGTACTCCAAAACATCCCGCTGGCTGTAGACAGAAGAAATTAGCGCCGAAAGGCGTTCGTATACGTGTTTGTTGACCACCCCTTTACGCAAAAAATCGGCAAGAGTTTTTTCAATATTTTGAATACTCTGTGCCGTAAAGGCGCGGAAATTGAATACCGGACAGGGGCGAACGCTGCGTGGAAAAAATGGCAATTGCTCCAAGCGTAATCCATCGGGTGCCACAGTATGAAAAGATAACCCGCGAGGGAATGACGAATTGTCGAATGAGATATTGGAACAAGACAAAACTACAATATTTCTGAGTACAGAATCAGGATCAGATGGGTAGCCGGCCGATACCATGAGGTTGGAATTAACAAAAAAAGGATGACAAATCGGCCCAAAATGGTCAGCAGTAGAAACAAAAAAATATTTTTTGAGCTGTCCAGAAACCGATCGAGCGACGTCTCCGCCAAGTGTCCGTTCAACCTCGTATGTGATCGCCGAAATGAGCTGATTCTGGCGCTCTGGCAAATATGATCCATGATTCACATCAATATAATCACGAGAGTATTCAGCCAGTGTCTTCTGCCCCCGTTTTTCAAGAATTTCCCGAAGAATCGGCTTGCGCGACAATACTGCCTGCTGGAGAGCTTTAAAATTATCCTTGGCAATCGGATCTCTTCGTATGCTATGCTTGATAGTTTTAAACTTAGTATTTGTTTGTGAATTGATAAGGGAAGATGTGGTAACCTCCATAAAAGAAAAATAAAATAACCCAAATGGCCGAATTGGCTATCTGGGTTATTTGGTTTTCGTCAGAATACTATTATCAGGGTCCGGTTCGGGAGGAGTACTGACTAACTCCATATAGTTGGACAAGGTAACATTAAAGTGGAACAAGTATACCTCCAATCCGAGCTTTTGTCAACCATTTTTTTCTATTTTCAATGTTATCTCCCGCTCATCAACCACCATTTTTTGCCCATTTTTAGGCATTTTTTGTATCTGATCAGCCAGAGTAGCTTTTTTAAGTTCTTCACTAAAATCACGAAGTACCTCGCCCAATACGGCGTCTTCGGTATCATACTGTATCGTCACTCGATCCTGTACCGTGAGCCCTGCGTCTTTGCGCATTTGATTGATGGTCCGGACAATTTCCCTTAGGAGTCCTTCTTTTTTAAGCTCATCAGTCAGGGTCGTATTAAGCATAACGGTAATACCACTATCTTCCTTCATAATCCAACCTTTTTTCGTCAGCTTCCCAGCATCAACAATCTCCTTCACATTTAACTCATCGGCAATAATTTTTTTCAACTCGTTTGAAAATTGAAAATTAAAAATTGAAAATTGACCAAGCGGCTGTCGCACCTTTATCCCCGCTTCAGCTCGAAGTGCCAATCCCATTTCCACTACTTTTCTCGCCAATGCCATATCGCCTATCACTTTATTATCGATCATCTTTTCATCCACTGACGGCCAATCTTCCAAATGCACGCTCTCTTTCCCTCCACCTAGTTCTTGATATATTTTTTCAGCCATAAACGGCGTAAACGGCGCCATTACTTTGGCGAGTGTTAAAAGAACTTCATGGAGTGTTGCCAGCGCGGCCTGCTTGTCGGCCTCATTGTCGCCCTTGGGTCGCTCCCTAGAGCGACGCAGATACCAGGTCGACAAATCATCAATAAAATCTTTTATGGGTCGTCCGGCTTTAACCGTATTGTAGCCATCCATTCCTTCCGTGACTTCCCTCACTAATACATTCAACTTCGCCAAAATCCACTTATCCAACACATGATTCGGTTCCCTAGTTTCTAGTTTCAAGTTTCCAGTTTCTGAATAGGTCAAATAAAACGTCACCACATTCCACAAAATATTAATCACTTTGTTGTACACATCACGCACTTCCCGATCACTAAAAAACAAATTATCCGCTTCCATAACGACACTCGTCATGAGGTAATATCGCAGTGCATCAATGCCGTATTGTTCAATAATAATCCAAGGGTCAGTGAAATTTTTCTTTGACTTTGACAGCTTCTCGCCCTTATCATTCAAAATCGTACCGGTCGTAACGACATTTTCAAATGACACATTGTTAAACAGATGCGCGGCCATGACATGCATGTAATAAAACCAGGCCCGCGTTTGCGCAATATATTCAGCGATATACTGTCCCGGAAACCGCTTGTGAAACGTGGCTTTGTTTTGAAATGGATAATGCCACTCGGCAAATGGCATGGACGCCGCCTCGACCCAACAGTCAATCACCTCGGGAATCCGTCTCATCTCGTCACCGCAGTTCTCACAGCGGAGTCGTATCTGATCCATGTACTGTTTATGCAAGTCCATTTCTTCCACCTTGTCAGTCTTATACACCTCGTCAAAATTCACCGCCTTCTCTTTCAATTCCGCCACACTTCCAATACATACAACATTACCACAATCATCATTTCGCAATTTCGTATTTTTCGCAGTTCGCATGTTTCTACATTTCCAAAACGGCAACGGAGTTGCCCAATACCGATTTCTTGAAATATTCCAATCCGGCGCGGTTTCCAAAATATTCTGAAACCGACCATGTTTCAAATGCTCCGGGTACCAATTAATTTTTTCATTGAGCTCCAAGAGCCGGGGCTTTACTTTTTGTACATCAATAAACCAGGCCGAAATTGCATTGTAGATAAGCGGTGTTTCACAGCGCCAGCAGTGCGGATAAGAATGGGTGGTTTGCAGACGAGCGAACAATAGCCCACGGGCTTCCAAATCATTTTTAATTTCCTTTTCCGCTTGCTTTATATACTTCCCTCGAATAAATTCTGGCGCGACATCTGTATAATGCCCTTTGCTATCAAGCATAGGCACCATTGGCAAATCAAGTTTCAAACCGAGGTTATAGTCATCTTCACCGTAGATAACCGCTGTGTGCACAATGCCAGTGCCCTCATTTGTCGTCACAAAATCGGCTGCAGCCACATAATATCCGCGCTTCCCAGTTTCACGCATCGCTGGTATATCAAATAGTGGCTCATATTCTAGTCCGGCCAAATCTTTCCCAAACACTTGGGCGATTACCACAAATTCTTTCCCCCCGAACAAGCTCATGAAACGCTCTTTTGCCACGATATAATACGCATCCTCATATTTCGCGACTGTGTATTCAATTTCAGATCCCACTGCCAAAGCCACATTCCCCGGCAACGTCCACGGCGTCGTCGTCCAAGCCAGTAAATAAATTTTGGCATCGTTTGGGATTTTGAATTTGGAATTTATTTCGGATTTCGGGTTTCGGATTTCGAATTTTACAAAAACACTCTCCTCCGTCACATCCTTGTAACTATTATCCATTGTCACCTCGGCTTTGGATACCGGCGTCTCGCAGCGCGGACAATACATCAGGACCTTGCGCCCTTCATAAATATCACCCTTGTCCCAAATGGTTTTAAGCGCCCACCAGACGCTCTCCATGTACGTCGGATCCATGGTCTTGTAGGCATTGTCAAACTCAACCCAGCGGCCGATCCGATCCACCATTTTTTTCCATTCTTGCGTATAGAGTAGAACTTTGGAACGACAAGCTTCATTGAATCCTCCCACCCCCATCTCCTCGATTTGTTTTTTTCCAGAAATTTTCAATTCTTTTTCTATGAGGCTTTCAATCGGCAGTCCGTGACAATCCCACCCCCAACGCCGGCGTACACGATAGCCTTTCATCGTGGCGTAGCGTGGCACCACGTCTTTAATAACTGAACTCAAAATATGCCCATAATGCGGCAATCCAGTCGCAAATGGCGGGCCATCATAAAAAACATACGGCTTGTTTTCTGGCCGGTTTTCGATGGATTTTTCAAAGGTGTGGTTCTCTTGCCAAAATTCCAAAATCTTTTTTTCTTCTTCGTTGGCGTTATAGGGCATATTCTGCAAAAGAAATCCTTTCAAAATCTTTTATTTTTGACTCATCTTTTGGCTTCCAGCGCCTCATTTTGGCGTGTTTCCACGGTTTGCACAGCGCACAGCCATTTCCCTTTTTCTTTTTTAAACGCTTACGCATAAATAGTGGCTTCACTAAAATTTTCCTCCCCTTTTAGGGGAGGTTAGGTGGGGTACCTTGGCTTTACGAAGGCTTTTGTTCTTGTGATAAAAGTATAGCAATTTACCTATGATTGTCAATCAAAAAAACACCACTTTCATGATGTTCTTTTGGAATTGCCGAAGGGGAAGCTACCTTCGGCGGGGGTGGGAAAGAACTAACTACTTGGCTTCCTGCTGGAGCTCGGCTTTGAGCTAATTCGCCGCCCTAGCTTCGATTTCGGTGGCGGTCTCTTCGACGCCCTGCTCCACGGATTCGACCAGCTCCGGCCCGACCTTGGGGACGTTGTCCCTGGGAACGAGCCGCTTCTGCCGCTTGCCGCTGTTGACATGCTGGATCATGAGGGTATAGAGCATGTCCGTCGCCTTGCCGCTTGCGCTCGCGAGGTTTGCGATCGTCGGATCCATGACCGGAAACTTGGAGATCTTACGCTTCAGATCCGCGGACACGACCAGGTGGTTGCCCTTCCAGAAGATCTCATGACGGGAAAAGAGCGTGGCGAGGCAGATAAGGAAGGTCGTCCGCATGTAGACGGCACCTGCCCTGAACTGGACTCGTCGGATGCCCCAACACTCGTCGATGAGGTTGAAGAAGGCGCGCACGTTGTCGCGGAATACGACCTTACCGGTCGTGTCGCAGATCTGCTGGAGACCCCGAGCGACCTCCAAGACTCCGGTCGACCGACCCGGTCCGATGTGTGCGTGCAGGAACGCTACGGTCTTGGCGAAGGTCAGAGCGGTCACGATGTGTGCGGCCTGTTGCCGTTGCGCCCAGCAGACCCGCTCAGTGAGAACGAATCCCTTCTCCGAACCCGTTGACAGGTTGTAGAGAAGATCGATCACCGGCGTGTCTGCTCGCATGTTGCGGATCAGGACGTTCGGCGACAGTTTTGTCCGATCCACATTGAGGATCTTGAACCGCTCGCGCTCCCACTCCTCCGTCGTATCGAAGTGAATGGTCGCACCGAGCCGCGGAACGCCGTCGCTCTTTTGGAGCATGAGGAGGCCGGCGTTGACGCGCTGGAGCCCGTCGATGATGAAGACATCGTTCTTGAGAGTGAAGATACCCTCGCGATCGTTGTAGTCACCACCCCGCATGCCGAGATCGACATCCGGAACCGAACCGATCTTGAACGCCTCGACGAGCTTCTCGATCTTCGTGATGGGGAGCACCTCGCGCTGGTACTCCGCCACCTGCAGGAGTCGCAGAGACTCCGGATCGAGAACTCCTCGAAGGATGATGCGACCACCCTCGACTTCGTCGAGGGCAGCGCGGGTGAGTTGAACGTACTCTCTCTTAACCAATTTGACTTCTCCTGTGGGTTTTAGCTCCCTTAATGGGATAGCAAACCGCAGTTTGACCCTAGCAGAAGAAGAAGAAGTCAAGGGGTTGTAAGTCAAGGGGTTGAAAAAATTGTCAACCGCAAAACCTCCATGGTACAATAATTGAAGAATTTGGAATCCCGAATATGGAATTTGGAGAAAATTCCAACAGCCGACAATCCAGATTCCAAATTCAAAATTCTAGATTCCATTCAATATGTACACCGGCCCTCTCTACATCTCCTCCGACCACGCTGGGTATCAGCTCAAAAAACGCTTAATTAGGTATCTCGAAAAAGAACTCAATATCCCTGTGACTGACATGGGGCCAACGTCGCATGACCCAGAAGACGACTTCCCCGATTATGTGATTCCAACAGCAAAAAAAGCCGTGAAAACGAAAGGACGCGCGATCATGATCTGCGGCTCTGGCATCGGCACCTGCATCGCGGCCAACAAAGTGCCGGGTATGTATGCGGCGCTGGCGTACAATATCGAATCGGCTGAACTCGCGCGCAAACACAACAATGCCAATGGCCTCTGCCTCGCCGGACGGGTTCTATCCGAAGATCATGCCATGGCGATGGTCAAAAAATGGCTCGAGACGGATTTTATCGGTGGCAAGTATAAGCGGCGGCATGAAAAAATTGAAAAAATGGAATTATGATCCAAATCATCCCCTCGCTTCTTGTCCCAGACAAACAAACTTTTCTTCGTGAACTCCGCGGCCTAAAAGATTCAGTAAAAATGCTCCAAATCGACATTGCCGATGGCGTATTTGTACCGGACAAAACCTGGGCCGACCCAACAGTCATCAAAAACCATCTAGAAATTGATTGCGAACTGCATCTCATGGTAGCTGATCCGCTATCAGTAGCCAAAACGTGGGAGGGAGTGTCACAGGTCAAACGAATCCTCGTGCATTATGAATCGGTAAAAGATTGGGGCGAAACACTCCCCCGCCTTCTCGCTCTCGACTGGGACGTCAGCATCGTACTCAACCCAGAAACGCCAATCACCGTCCTGGATCTTAATCTCGATATCGATCTTCTCAAGGGTGTAATGTTCATGGGCGTTCACCCCGGTAAACAACACCAACCATTTATCCCTGAAGTACTCAAAAAAATCAAAGCCCTCAGAGCCAAAGGCACTCGCCATTTTGTGGAAATTGACGGCGGGGTAAATGAAGATACCTTGCCACAAATTATAGCTTCTGGTGTGGACGCGATCTGTCCGGGCAGTGCTATCTTTGGCAACGAACGAACACCGGTGGAGAATGTGGAACGAATGAGAGAGTTAATAGAACAGTTGACCAAATAAAAAAAGGCTGTTAAAATAAAATCATAAATCCGAAATTCGAAGCACGAAATTCGAAACAATATCAAATGACAAAATTTTTGAAATTTGATATTTAAATTTGTTTCGAATTTCGATATTCGGATTTCGGATTTTGTCGATTATCTATATGCCCCAAGAAAAAACTGAACTCTACGACCTCGTCATCATCGGCGCCGCCGCCGTCGGTACCGCCGCCGCAGTCTATGCCGCTCGCCGTCGTTTGAAATTCGTGGTTGTGGCCAAAGATATTGGTGGAGAAGTCGCCCTCTCTGGCGTTGTTGATAATTGGCCTGGAGTCGTCCACACAACCGGCATTGAACTTGCCAACCAATTTCACAAACACATGCAATCATACGAAGTGCCGATTGATAACAATACTGAAGTCGTGGCACTAAAACAACCACCGCCAGCGGGCGGGGTCCCGCTCAAGGCGGGAGAAAAAAATTACCACCTAGTCGTGGCCAAAGACGATACGGGCAAGAAAAAAATCTACAAAACCAAAACTGTCATTATCGGCAGTGGCATTCATCCGCGTCCGCTCAATATCCCTGGCGAAAAAGAGCTTAAAGGCAAAGGCGTTACGTCCTGCACCGTCTGTGATGGGCCGCTATACAAAGGCAAAGTGACAGCCACGATTGGAGCGGGAAACTCTGCCCTAGAATCCGCTCTTATGATGGCCGAAATTGCGAGCAAAGTGTATGTCCTTACTAAATATCCAAATACACCGGATACCAAAGGCGGTTTCCCGCCCGGAGAAGATATTTTGATTGATAAATTAAAATCTCTAAAGAACGTTGAGATTGTTTACAATGCCAACACCAAAGAAATTCTAGGTACTGACCACGTTACCGGCCTTCGCTACGAAGATGAGGCCACGAAGGAAAGCAAAGAACTTGAGGTTCAAGGTGTCATGGTGCATATCGGCGTCATCCCAAATTCTGCTTTTGCCGAAGGCCTGAAAAAAAATGACCTCAAAGAAATCGAGGTGGACACCCTGTGCCGCACCAATGTTCCGGGAATTTTTGCCGGCGGCGATGTTACAAATACACCCTTTAAGCAAATTGCCATTGCCGCCGGCCACGGCGTCACCGCGGCGCTCTCGGCAATTGATTATTTGAATCGATGGAAACCATAATATGTTACTCGAAAATCTCCTTCCCCAACTTCCAAAAACCTCTTTTGAAATATTTGTCTGGGTCATTGCTCTTGTCGGCACCATTCTTGTCATCTACTCTCAATTTGTCGAGAAAGAAAACCGCCGTGATGAGATCCGCATGATTGGCGCTCTTGGCCTCTTTATTTACGCATACTCTATCTTCAACGTGGTCTTTATGATCGCGAGCGGCGGAATCTTCCTTGCCGCTTTTATCGAACTTATAGAAATTCTTCGGGGAAAACACGTGCACCCTTTACCTCCTAGACAGCCCTAACCTTCTCTACCTTTCTCCCCATAAAGTGCTCCAGCGCTTTTTCTACTGCCAAAAGCGACACAAATGGTCCAAGGGCGGTCAGGCCATATTCGCAGGCACGAATAAAGGCATTCACCTCTCTTTTTAAGGTAGGGTGGTCATCAAGATGGCCATTGGCATATGTTCTTAGTGCTTCAAGGCCTTTTTCAAAGGCCCAAAGCAAAGCGCGCCAGTACGCCAGTCGCTCTTCATACAGAGCTCGACTCGCGGCATGAGCCGCTTGTCGGGCGTGGACACGAATATCGAGGTGTGAATTCATGATCGCTTTATTTATTCCCGAGATTTCATCTGAAGAAAAAAATGATAACGGCGGCCCTGAAAAAAGATCGTGAACGGTTCCGCCATGCGCTTCAAATAATTTATACCGTTCATGGAGAGACTCCGGAAGATGGGCGAGAAAAAAATTCCGTCCAAACCTGGCTCCGATATTTTCGGTCCATTCATGCCAGGCCTGGCGATAAGGCCATAAGCCAATGGCTTTGGGAACAAGAATTTCTTCTATCTCGTCACGAGACATGCCCGGTACTTGTCGGACTCTGTCAAAGCCGTCAGAAAAATCCGCGGCCAGATCTTCTGGGACAAACGGAGGAAGATCGCGAAGGAGGGCGCCAAAAATAGCGATGGTGTAGTGATATAGTGTGTGGGACATAACAGCACTAGTATAGCAAAATTCCTCAAAGAGGCAACAAAAAACGGCCTTCTGGGCCGTTATGTACTCGTCAAAATCATTTAGTTAATTGTGGATACCTTCATTTCATATTTTCATAAGAACAAAAAAACGGCCACCAACAGTGCGATGCCCGCAAGCACATATGAATATACCAAAGAATCTGCGGATGACTGGGTATCCGCAACCCGATTTGCGTGTTGCATATATGTATATTTGTTATTTGTTATTTGTTTTTCTTATCTCAATTTTTCTCTTTCGGTTTCTGTTAGTTTATACGAACCGTCTTCTTCTTCCAAAACGCCCGCTTGAACCATTGCCCCCAAAATATTCTTTACATTTACGACTAGATTATCGGACATTGACTTTTTCTTTTTGTCTTTTTCCTCTTTACCAGCACTCTCCCACCCCAGCGCCTCAACCAAATCATCAAGTGTAAATGGTTCATAAAAAAAATTTTCTCTAATGCATTGGGTCATCTCATTTTTTGCATCTTCTTCATTATAAAGTTCTTCTTTCAGTTCTTTTAAACCCCATTTTACTCCAACGCCAAATGCCCGATCCGTGTTTCTCAATTCTTTTGCCATAAAAACCATGTTAATAAGGATATTATAGCACAAAATTGACCGTTTGTCAATGGCGTCGTACAATACTATGTACGAAATACGAAAACTACGAACATACGAACAACTATATTGATTTCGTAATTTCGTAGCTTTCGTATTTCGTACATCTCGGGAACTTACTTATGTCAAAAAATCTATCCCAATATCTCCGTGAATTCCTTGAACACCTCGAGATCGAAAAAAATCGGAGTGGAAAAACGATCCAGAATTATGAATTCTACCTTGGCCGCTTTATCACCTGGTGTGATGACAAAAAGCCGGAGTCACTTTCTGCCGAAGATGTGCGTCAATATCGTCTCTGGCTCAACCGGCTACAGGATGCACATGGCGAACCACTGAAGAAAAATACACAAAATTACCATCTCATCGC
>JBBTRO010000027.1:0-5755 GCA_038065155.1 Patescibacteria group bacterium | reverse complement strand
ACATGTCATCTTTCGCGATGCCAAGATTATTGAAAACTTGACCCAGGGCATTTCCCGCGGTTTTTTTCGCCTTTTGTTTGTCTCTTGCGAGATTAGCTGCCCATTGTTGCTGTTGATCCATACTTAATGGAATTTGGAATTTGGAATCTAGACGTTTGATGTTGTTGATGATCAAATGAAAACAACAATACAAATCACATCCAAATTCTAAATTCTAAATTCCAAATTCTACCTCAATTGGTACGTTCCATCCACATGCGTCACTACGTACCGTTTTTTCTTGCGTACCCCTTGGAGCATGTCGGTAACCAGTTCTTGAATTAATTTTTCCACGTTTCTCTCCAGTTCTCGGACTCCGGTGTCGATGGGGGCGGGCTCGGCGAGTTTGGTGAGGACGGCTTCGTCAGGCACGATCGAGAGGACATGTGAATTCATAAGTTCGGCGCTGAAGTTTCGAAAAAGATTTAGGACAATTTGGGCGCGGTCGGTCGCGTCGAGCGGACGAAATAGCAGTGTGTGACCAACTCGGCCGAGGAGACTGGCGCCAAAGTAGTCTTTGAGTTTGTGGAGGATGTGTTCTTTGGTGACCGAATCGAGCGTTTTTGTGTGGGTTTTTCCCACGGAAGAAAAACCAATACCACCGGACTCATAAAGCTCAGCGCCAACATTGGTCGTGAGAATAATAATCGCGTGATGAAAATATACTTTTTTTCCTTGGCTGTCGGTCAATTCGCCTTCATCAAGAATTTGAAAAAGTAATTTTTGCACATCCGGATGCGCTTTGTCATATTCGTCAAAGACGAGGACCGCGTACGGGCGTTTCTTCAATTCTTCTGTGAAACGATTGCGTTCCTTGTAGCCAATGTACCCGGCGGGCGAACCTAGGAGTTTTGAGACGCTGTGCGATTCGGCGAATTCTGTCATATCAAGTTTGAGGAGGGCTTTGGCATCATGGTACAGCGACTGTGCCAAGGCTTTGCACAGCGCCGTTTTGCCGACTCCCGAGGGGCCGGCAAACAAAAATGAGGCCAAAGGTTTGCGTTTATTCCCGAGTCCCAGGTAGGCCTGGCGGAGTCCGCGAATAAGTTCGCCGATGACTTCGTCTTGGCCGATAATATTTTTTTTGAGCTCTTTTTCGACCTCGGGGAGATAGTCACTCTCGTGGCGGAGCAATCGTTCAGGGTCAAGCTGTATCCGGGCGGCCAGAACACTGGCGATGTCACGATTTGTGACAGCGTCTCGGGGGCCATAGTCCTTGGTTTCTTTGCGATTCAAAATTGTCAGTTGTTTTTGGAGAGTGCCTTCTTTTTCTTTCCAGACGACCGCGTCCTCGAGCGCTTCAGCGTGGAGAGCCTGGGCTTTTTGCTCTTGCGCGTGCGACAGGGCATCGAGAAGTTTATGCCGTTTTTTATCGAGCGCCGATTCGTGTTGCCTCACCCGCACGGCCGCGGCGGCTTCATCAATGAGATCGATCGCTTTGTCCGGTAAAAAATTATCATGTATGTAGCGGATACTAAGATCCACCGCAGATCGCACGGCTTCTTCGGTAATGTCTACGCGGTGAAAATCTTCGTAATATTTTTTGATTCCCCAGAGCATGAGGAGCGTATCGTCCCGGCTTGGCTCAGGAACGGCGATTGATTGGAATCGCCTCTCCAGCGCCGGGTCATGGGCAATGTGCTTTTGATATTCATCGAGTGTCGTCGCGCCAATGCAGTGGAGGTATCCTCGGGCTAACGCGGGTTTTAGGATATTGGCCGCGTCCATGGTGCCGGAATTTGACCCGGCGCCGATGATGTTGTGGATTTCATCGATAAAAAGAATCGTATCGTTTCTGTGCGCGACCTCTTCGATCAGTTGCTTCAGCCTGGCCTCGAATTCACCGCGGTACATCGTACCCGCGACCAGGAGCGTGAGATCAAGGGCGCGGATTTTTTTGCGCTTGAGAATATCCGGCACGTTACCAGTTGCAATTTTTTTCGCGAGTCCTTCGACCAGCGCGGTTTTTCCCACGCCCGGTTCGCCAATGAGAACCGGATTATTTTTTGTCCGTCTAGCTAGCACCCGGATCAATTGATCAATTTCTTTTTCCCGGCCAATCACCGGATCCAGCGTGGCTTGGAGCTGTTTGTTGGTAAGATCAGTGGTAAAAACTTCGAGCGCGGTCGGCTGGTGCCAGTGATGCGTTTTTTTGCCCGAAGCAGTTTTTCCGTGTTCCGGTTTTTTTGCCCCCAGTCCATTACTTTGTATTTCTTCGATCGCTTCATGCAGATTTTCCATCTGGGGGAATTTGGTGCCAGTTTGCAAAGCCTTGACAATTTCCTCCTCAAGCGCTTTACGATTGGTTTTGAGCGAAGTAAAAACGTGCTCAACATCCGGGTTTTTCAGCGCAAGAATGCCAAAGAGCAAATGTTCGGTGCCGACGTAATTTTGGCCGCGTTCATAGGCCGAAAGCATGGCTTTCTCCAGCGCTTGCTTGGCGCCGGTATCAAGCTCCGGCAAGGTCATGGTGGCGGTACTCCCTTTGGTTGGGGCATCTGTTCCTCTTTGTTCTTCTTCGGACAGAAATGTGAAGAGTTTGTCGGGGTCAAGGTGGAATCGATCCAGAATATCACTCGCGACTCCGCCGGTTTCTTCGGAAAGCGCTAAAAGTAGATGTAGAGGAGTGACATGGGGGTTTTCGAGTTTTCCGGCAACCGAAATACCGCGGGCAATCGCGTTTTTGAGGTGAGTAGAAAAATGTTCCAGGAATTTTTCTGGTTGCATAATATTCACCTGAGCACCTTAACACTCCAGCACCCAAGCACATAATTTGTCCTCAGATGATGGGGTGATAATCCGTTGACGTAGAAGCGAAACAATATTAGTATACCAGAAAGTGGGTTTAAAACAAGTATTTTTATGGATACACATCTCCAAGGCAACCTCTCCGTGGCTCTACAAGAAAAAAAGTTGAATAAAATCGCGTATGGAGAGATCCAGCGCTGGCTAACCGACAAAGAATTTGTCGAATTTTTGCCAGTGCTCACCAAGAAAATCGAGGATGGTGCGTGGGGAAATCTTATGGATGCGTTCTATCGAACCGTGATGTTCGGCACCGGTGGTATTCGAGGGGTGATGGATATAGGCACCAATCGCATCAATAATTATACTGTACGGTGGGCGTCGCAGGCGTACGCTCAGTATCTTCTCAGCCACAAATCAGCTCTCGTCGGCAAGGGGGTCGCGATCGCGTACGATAGCCGGCTCAACTCCGAGCAATTTATGAAAGAAACCGCTCGGGTGCTGTCGGCCAATGGCATTCCCGTTCATATTTTTAAATACTATCGGGCCACGCCAGAACTTTCTTTCGCTGTTCGTTATTTGGGGCTGTGTGGCGGGATTGTTATTACCGCTAGCCACAATCCGCCGGAGTTCAATGGCTACAAAGTCTATGATGAACATGGAATTCAGGTGTTGCCTGAGGCTGGTCTTTTGATCGAGGCCGAATTCCAATCAGTCAGTGAAATCAAGAAGGTTACTTTTGAAGAAGCAGTGGATAAGGGTATGATCAGGTATATTAGTGATGAAGTGGATGCCGCGTTTGCCAATAGCGCTAAAAAAGTTTCGCTCTATGGTGGCCGTGACGTCAAAATTGTCTACTCACCGCTTCATGGCGTGGGTTCGCAATCAGTCTTGCCAGTGCTCAAAGAGATTGGGTTTGCCGATATCACGCTTGTGCCAGAGCAAATGAGCCTGGATGGCCATTTTCCCGAAGTGGCCGGGCATTTCCCCAATCCGGAGTTTGCCGTTGTGTACGAAAAGCCGATTGCGCTCGCAAAAAAAGTAAAAGCCGATATCGTGATTGTGTCCGATCCCGATGCTGATCGTTTGGGCATTGCGGTTCCGGACAGTGCAGGAGATTGGCATAATTTGAGTGGCAATGAAGGGGCAGTGCTCATGGGGTATTTTTACTTGAATGCGCTGCGTGATTCGGGCAAGATGCCTACCTCGCCGGTTGTCATAAAAACATCAGTCACGACTGAACTTTTGCGAGACGTGGCCGAAGATTTTGGCGCGGAAGTGATGGGTGATTTACTGGTCGGTTTTAAATTTATCGGCGATCGCATCGAACATTTGCCAAAAGAAAAGACTTTTTTATTCAGCTGTGAAGAAAGCGTTGGGTATCTTTTTGGCGATGCCTATCGGGACAAGGGCGCCGAAACACCGGCGATTGTCGCGGCGGAAATGTCAGCGTGGTGCAAAGCCAAACAGATGACACCGATAGATTTACTTGAGTCCATTTATCAAAAGTATGGCTATTATGCCGAACGATTATATTATCGTTTAATCGAAGGCTTTGGCGCCTTTGACCAGATGAATCTCGCGATGAAACGGCTCCGGGAGAATTTGCCAAAGGAAATTGGGGGTAAGCCGATTGTAAAAATCATTGATCGGCTAAGCGGGGAAGTGCGAGATGGGCGGACGGGGGCTTTGCTTGAAATACGGGCGTGGGATAAAGGCGATATGCTGTCTTTTTTCTTTACGGAAGATGAGCGCAATGTGATTCATCTGCGGCCGTCTGGGACAGAACCAAAAATGAAATATTATACGACCGTAAAGGGCTCGCTAAAAGAAAAATCAAAAGAAGAAATCAATCAAGAAGCCATTCGGATGGAGCAAGCAGTGGTCGCTTTGTTTGAGAAAATTTTGAGCACAATTCAAGTGAATGTTTTTTAATTTTTTTATGTTTTTTCGAAAGCAAGACAAAAATAAATCCATGAGCGCTGTGATCCAAAGTATTTTGACGATGTGGATTCGTTTCCCGTTTGTGGTTGGAGCGACTGTTTTGGGAGTTTTTACTGCGGTTATAATTTTGAAACAAAGAAGCTATTTTTATACAGCCCAGCCGGACTGGTTCATGAAACTTTTTTTAATTTCTCTTCTTGCCTGCCTGTTTCTTCTCTTTCTTGCGCTAATCGCAGAACGTCTTCTCTGGCGCCGTTCATTAAATTATCTTTTACAAATCGCTGGTGTCGGATTGCTCACGTTTTACTTCTGGCTCCTGCCGACATCAGTAAATGACTGGTATATTCAGACCAATTATCGTTTTGGCCTTAGCATTATTTTGGCAGTGATCGGTGTTTTGGTAATTCCGTGGATCGGCAAAGCGGACACGCTCTACGGGTGGCAATACTGGAAAATATTGGTCCAGCGTTTTATCATAACCGGAATTTTTTCCGCGGCGCTATTTATCGGTTTGGTTTTGGCCGTCACGGCGATGAATTATTTATTTCATCTTGAACTGCCCGGAGAAATTTATCCGCAACTGTGGGTGACTGTCGTTGGTATTTTTGCGAGTTGGTTTTTCCTTGCCAGCTTCCCAAAGTATCCCCACCAGGATTCGACAGAGTATCCTAGAATACTACGGGTGTTTGCCCTGTACATTCTTTTGCCGCTCTTGGGGATTTTCTCGGCCATTCTAGCTGTCTACGCCGGGAAAATTGTGGTCACCTGGAGCTGGCCTTTGGGCGGCGTGGCGCTGTGGGTTCTCCTTGTCGCGGCGTGGGGCCTTTTGACATATACGTGCGTCTACCCGCTCTTTCGTGATGAAACGTATAGTTGGTTGCGAAAAGTCTTTGTATCATTTTTTATTCTTCTTTTGCTCCTTTTGGTTTTACTTTTTTTGGCCGTCTCGGTTCGGATTCGTGAATACGGCCTGACCGACGATCGATATCTCGTCATTGCTCTAGGCGTCTGGCTCGCCGGCGTGGCA
>JBBTRO010000026.1:0-4048 GCA_038065155.1 Patescibacteria group bacterium | reverse complement strand
CGTGCTTTTACTTTTATGCAGGTGTCTTTGCGACTACTGCTGTATACAATGCAAGACTGACATTCGTGTTGGTCTGGTGACAGTGGATGAGTAAGAGCACTTTACGTCCGGCCAGGGCGACTTCGACTACGCTCCGTATCTGAACTTCAATCGCGACAACGGCAAGGTCAACCTCAACGCGAACCAGGTCGACAATCCGAATCCGAACTTCGGGTCGGGTTCTCTTCGATAATTTGCAAGAAGAAAAATGCAGTCCTCAAAATGAGACTGCTTTTTCATATTATGTGAGTGATTTCATCCACCCACCGAACATTCGGCCAATTTCTTGTATGGTTGTTTGTAAGGTCAAGTACTTTTTTTGGTCAAGAATGTGAAGTTCGTGTAGAAGGCGGATAAAAATTTTCAAAGCTTCAAATTTGTTGTTGGCGGCCAGCAAGACCGCTCGCTTTTGCTCTTTGGGTAGATAACTTGCTTCCAAGAGGAGTTCGATGGTAGAAATTATGTACCGTTCGCAAGTTGCGGCAATCGTGTACTTATCTTTTTTCGGGAAGAGCTGTGCATAGCCGTAGTATGTCTTGTACAGTTCAATCGTCTTTTTTAAAATCGGCACATCTTCCCATTGTGAAGTCTTGGCTGAAGCCAGAAGGCGTTGGGGGGGGGGATACGGTTATAGGATTCATCATATGGATAATAAAACATCAAAATTTATTACAATCGAAAATCTTTTTTTCGCCTGGGATGAGTTTAAAAAAGGCAAACAACAGAAGCCGGATGTATTATTTTTTGAGCGGAATTTGGAGGACAATATTTTTTTGTTGCACGAGGAGCTTACTACAAAAATGTATCAGCATCAAGGCTACCGCACCTTTCATGTCTATGATCCTAAATTTCGTGTGATCAACAAGGCGACAGTGCGGGATCGGATAGTGCATCATTTGGTATTTCGGTTTTTAGAACCAATTTTTCAACCTGGCTTCACTCACCAGTCGTATTCTTGTCAAAGCGGGAAGGGGATACATTTGGGAGTTGACGAAGTAAGCTGTGCCCTGCGGAAGGTTAGTCGGAATGATACGCAAACTGTGTGGGCGCTCAAGCTCGATATCAAAAAGTTTTTTGCTTCAGTGGATCATGGTATTTTGTTTAGCCTTCTTCGAAAGAAGGTAAACGAGCCGGATATGTTGTGGCTTTTGGAACAGATTATAGAAAGTTTTCACTCGCCAGATATACCGGGCAAGGGCATGCCGATTGGCAACCTTACTAGTCAAATATTTGCCAATATTTATCTTTCCGAACTAGATTATTTCGCAAAGCACACATTGCGCGAAAAGTACTATTTTCGCTACGCGGATGATTTTTTATTTTTGCATCCAGAACGCGAACATTTGGAGAATATTCTGGTTATTGTTGAAGACTTTGTAGAAAAGAAACTACAATTAACCATCCACCCTAATAAAATAGTCTTTCGCAAATTTAACCAGGGTATCGATTGGGTTGGGTATGTGCTTTTGCCACATTATCGAGTACTCCGAGCCAAAACGAAAAAACGTTTGTTTAAGAAAGTTCTTCGAAAGGTTGAACTGTTTAATCAAGGAGTCCTTGATGATTTTTCTTTAGAGCAAACGGTTCAGTCGTATCTGGGACTGTTGGGACATTGCAGCAGTTATCGCATTCAACAAGAGTTGCAAAATGAAATTTGGATACGGAAAGAGAATCGTCTCAGTATTACTGTCCCATTAGCCGTATAATCACGTTGATGGTGCGCAAGAAGATTGACAGATCCAGAAACAACGATCGATTTTTTATATAATACAAATCATATTGCAGTTTTTGGAGCGAGGTATCATAGTTGTCGGTATAATTTTGGTGAATGAGCGCCCAGCCGGTCAGACCCGGGCGCACCAGGTGGCGGAGTGGATAGTAGGGCATGCGCTTTTCCAATTCGCTCATAATCTCCGGGCGCTCCGGCCTGGGGCCGATGAGCGTCACATCACGCTTGAGCAGGTTTATTACCTGCGGGAGCTCATCCAATCTGATCTTTCGTAAAAATTTACCAACCGAGGTGATTCGCTGGTCGTTTTTTTGGGCAAATTGCACGCCACCAACTTCAGCACTGCCATCCTCTGATAGGGCATACATGGAGCGGAATTTATACAAGGTGAAAGGCGATCCGCCTTGGCCGATGCGTTTTTGTTTGATGAATATCGGGCCAGGCGAAGACAGTTTAATTGCCAGCGCAATGAATGGTAGGAGTGAAATAAAAAGGGCAAACATGGCAATGCCAATCAAAAAATCAGTGCTCACTCGGACGCGATCATAAATTGGCTGTCGCGCATTTCGTAGGTGCTCGAGGAACCAGGCCTCAGAAAATGTCGATGGTGGAATACGTCCCGTAACCATTTCATAAAACGAGGCCAAGTCAATGATTTGGACCTGCCAGAATAGTAGCTGGTACAACTCACGTAGAGCCTCCGGGTCTCTCTCTAATTGCGGCGCGATCACCACCATGTTGGCTTTATAGTTGGTAATCGCAGGACGAACGGTGTTTAGGCCGTGGTAGACATCGATATTGGGAAAATCAACTGATTTTACGGCTCTTGAAGGGTCGATAAGCGATACAATGCGGTACCCGCGATCCGGCTGGCTTTCGAGAATATCGAGGAGATCTTTGGATTCTTCAGTAAATCCTATGAGGACCACGCGCGTCTGTAGGCGCCTGACGCCCACGACACTGGTGTAGCTAAAGCGCCACAAGGACATGAGACCGTAGCCCAAGAGAATATTTAAGGCGAGAATTGTCTTTGGCGTCAGGCGGCCGATGGGTAAAATGTAAAAGAAAATAATGCTGGTTACGAACGCGATGCCGGCTGTTTCCAGGACGCGGCGATAGAAGGCAAGGGTGTTGTTTTGTTTTTCGAGATCATAGAGGCCATTGATGAAGTTCAAAATGATCCAAAGCAAAAAGACAAGGACAAACTGCATAAAATGGCCTTCGAGTTCGTGCGAGGTCGGAATCGTGAAATGCCGGATAAAAAGACTAAACCAAAAAGCCACGACAAAGCTGGCGAGATCGCCAAATAGGAGAATACATTGTTTGAAACGATAGTTTAGATGCATAATTGAAAAATTCGAATATCGAAATTCTAAATCCGAAATAAATTTTCAATTCCAAATGTTCAAATTTCAAAATTTTTGATATTTGGTATTGTTTCGAGTTTCGGTATTCGGATTTCAGATTTTATGCCTTCGTTGATATATTTTAGCAGGAAGTTGAACGCTTGGTCCTTTGTTCATTTTTTGTTATACTATAGACGTTATTATGCGGCTGTATTTATACCATAAATACCCCAAAAAATCAACCAAATACATGGTCGTTTTTTTTCTTATTATAGCCATGCTTATCCCGGCACAGGGAGCCTTGACAGTGGTTTCAAATGATCCGCTCGCTGACCAATGGTCATACCGTGATGTCAAGGTCTTCGATGCGGGGGATCAGGCGACCGGCTCGCGTGATGTGGTGGTGGCGGTGATTGACAATGGCTTTGATACCTTTCATCCGGAATTAGCTTCAAATGTCTGGCGGAATACTCGTGAAATTGCCGACAACGGCATCGATGATGATCACAATGGGTATGCGGACGATGTGTGGGGCTGGAATTTTGTGGATGAGACCAACGATCCGAGACCTTCGGTTTTTACATTGTCTGATGCTGACACAAGCGATGACAATGACGAAGTTCATCACGGCACCATGGTCGCTGGTATTATCGGCGCGGTGGGCAATAACAACGCGTTTGGGGTGGGGATCAACTGGCAGGTTCAACTTATGAACTTGAAAGTATTGGGGAAAAGCGGCATGGAAGAAGCCGTGGTGCCGATTGCCAAGGCGATTCGCTACGCGGTCGACAACGGCGCTCACATTATTAACATCAGTCTCATTGGCCCGCCGGATGAACTGATCAAAGAGGCGGTTCAGTACGCGTATACCAAGGGCGTGGCCATTATCGCCGCGGCCGGTAATGATTACTACTCTTTGGATGATTATCCGCGC
>JBBTRO010000025.1:0-8362 GCA_038065155.1 Patescibacteria group bacterium | reverse complement strand
ATAAGCCCGCCCACCGATACCAGAGCGACCTTTTTTACTTTGGCCCAATCTTTTTGCCAGGCAAATATTAAAAAGAGGAAACCGTTAAATGTCAGAATAAACAGCCAGGTAAAAAGATACACGTAAAAAGACAGCCCAAAGAGAATGATGGAAAGAAATGTATAGATGCGGTTTGAAGCCCGATGGAGACTCCGCCAAAAGACGAGCAGATACGAGAAGAAAAAAAGCGAACTTATCGTCGGATTGATTGGGCGGCCATAGCCGATGAAGCCGACGTTTGGATACTGGCGATATTGGTGGAGAATCGCTTCCAACGCTTGAGCCGGATTGAGCAAATTATTTCCCAAAATAATAAACGGTGCGACAAGAAGACCGACAGCACGACGCTTGGTAATCTCAACACCGCATAAATAAATCACAAATGCCAAGAGGCTCGTGAGCAGAAAACGACAAACCAACACTGCTTCTATGGCTGACAGCGACAACAGTCGGCCGATCGCCGCAATAATGTGCGGCCCAAACGGTGGAAAGAGATATGGCGTGTCTTTTAGATCTTCGAGATATGGATTTCCCAATGCCGGATGGCCATCATAGATCTCCTGGACCTCGGCAACATAGTGTGCCTCGGCATTGGTCTGGATCATGTCCACCCCTTTGAACTCTGGCGAAAAACGAAAGATAATCGGGGGCAATGCAATAACCAAGCCAATTGCGACTGATACGATGATTCCCCAGATATGAAAAAAGAACCACGCGCGAAACCGTTCAAACGTAGGACTAAACATAGCGCTTTGTGTATAAAATAAGCGCCTTTAGCATATCACAGGCGGCAGACCGGCTCAATATCTTAACTTAAATATTATCGCCGCTCAAACCAAGTGTAATGACCGTAATTTTCACGCAATGTATAGCGCTCGCTAAAGGCTTCTTTATTTTCAACTAAATAAGGATTGTGCTCTGGATCACTGGTAATCAAAAAGGTGGGTAGGTTGCCGGTCACAAAAATATCTTCGCCAAAATTGACATGTGGGTTCATGTGAATGTATTGACGAGCCAGCTGGCCGCGAAACAAAAACCACATTTCCGGCTGATCGAGAAAAAATATATCGGCATCGAGGCCAACGGTCTGTTCGAGATAAGTCGCAAACTGCCGCGGCTCGGGATTGTGATAGAGATGTGCCCCGCGTTTTGAAATCAGATATCCGAGTTGGATTATAATCAGGCCACAAAGAAAAACTCCAGCGCCCCACTTGCGAATAGCGGGCTTTTGCAGACGGGCAAACACGGTCGCCATTGCCATCGGCGCCAAAAGAAGGGCGACAATGTGCGCAGGAAAAAAATACCGGTACCAGCCGGGCGTTTCCAGAAACCACAACAAATTGATGACCGAAAATACCAAAAGTACAATCAGCGGATACAGATTGCGTGATTTTTCCCGCCGTGTTAAATAAAGCCATGAGAGGACAATAGCAAACAATCCGGTAAAATGCATTGGTGTCGTCTCGGTAAAAAATTTCTTGAGATTGACAATAACCGTGCTAGCGCCTTCTTTGTAGGGACTGCGATAATACTCATAAGTCTCTTGAAGGTATTCAGGAGTAAGCGGGTGCGGCAAAAGTGTCCATGCCCACAATACCAAAGGGGGAATCGCTCCAGCAATCAAAAACCCCCAACGCCGCCACGGAATACAGCGCTCTTGCCAGGCTTGCACGCATTCAGCAGTGGCCACACTGGCCAAAATGGATAGATAAATAACTTTTGTTGTGGCGGCTAGACCAAACAAAAAACCAGCCAGCAAAATCCAGCACGGCTCCTTTTTGTTTATGACGAGAAGACCAGCAAATAGATACACGAGTCCTGGTATTTCCCCAAGTCCCCCGCTTAATCCATGCCCGTAAAACGGTAAAAAAGTAATAATGAGCGCCAGGCTGGCGAGTGAGAGTATTTTTCTTTCTCCATTCAAACGCGACGTAAGGCGATACGCAGCATACAAAAAAAGAGATAAAAAAATGACCGTAACTATTTGTGCTTGCCACAGACCAATGCCAAAAATATAAAAGACAAGAATCACCCAGCCAATCAGTGGATAATTGGTGCTGATAAACAAAGAAGGCTGTTCAATATAGGATGCCGACCCCAGGCGAAGACTGTAAACGCCATCTTCGACAAACGTTCTGGCCAGTCCTAAATTAATCCCATTATCAAACCAAGGGGATGGGCTGTCAGGGAAACCCCAAAGGACACAAAATAAAAATGTGAGAATAATAAGATACTGGAGTATTCTCATAAATTTTTACTCAAATCCCTCTTTTCTTTCTATTATATACAGCGGTCTCCCTTTCACTTCCTCATAAATCCTCCCCACGTACTCCCCGACGACGCCAAGCATCATGAGTTGTACCCCACCCATGAACACAACAGCCAGCATGAGCGAAGTCCAGCCTTGAATAGTGACGTGGAAAATAAACCGCGCGCCTAAAGCCCAAAGCGCTAGACCAACGCAAATAATGACGATAAAAAATCCAAGCGAAACCGCCAGACGCAATGGCACAATCGAAAAAGAGGTAATGCCATCAAAGGCAAACCGGAGCATCTTTCGAAATGGATATTTCGTCTCACCGGCATACCGTGGATCACGCACAAACGCCACTTTGCCCTGGCGAAATCCGACCCAGCTAGTTAGCCCGCGCATAAAGCGATGCTGTTCACGAAGCTGTCGCAACTCAGTAACCACTTGTTTATCGAGCAAACGAAAATCACCGACATTTTCTGGAATCGGATACTTCGTCAGCCATTTGAGGAGGCGATAAAATAATCGAGCGCTGGCTCGCTTGAATATACCATCGCCACGCCGGGCTGATCGCTCGGCATAGACAACCTTGTACCCTTCTCGCCATTTTTTGATAAGTTCTGGGATAAGTTCTGGCGGGTCCTGAAGATCAGCATCAATAATGACGACTGCCTCACCGGACGCAGCATCCAACCCGGCAGTAATCGCCATTTGGTGACCGAAATTCCTGGAGAAACTTAGGATTTTTACCCGTGGATCCTGCGACCGAAACTTTTCAATAATTGATAATGACTGGTCCCGACTACCATCATCAACAAAGATCAACTCCCCCTCCCCCGCGAGCGAGTCGCAAACAGATCGCAACCGTTCGTACAACTTTGGCAAGACGGCTTCTTCGTTGTAGATGGGAATAATGATGGAGTAGTTCATAGTGATAAATTTCGTAAAATACCTTCCGCTCTTTTCTCCCATGTAAACTTCTCGACATCAGCCCTCGCCTGAGCCGCAATCTCCTGACATCGTTTGCCATCCCGAAGAAGCGCATCAATCACCGAGGCTAATTTTTGTGTATCATCGGCATCCACCAGGACTGCATTACGCTCGTTCAATACTTCGCGAATCCCCGGCAAATCTGCTGCCACAATCGGACGGTTTCCCGCCATGTACTCAAACATCTTCAAAGGTGAAACGTGATAGGAAAAATACTCGTTGCGCGGCGGAGTCATAGTAAGGATATCACACGCCTGTTGGTAAACTGGTAGGTCTGTCACCTTTACTCGCGGAAGTAACCGAACAATATCTGCCACTCCACAATCTTGCGCCATTCTTTCATATTCGGAAATATCCGGCTCGACTCCGCCCACCGCGATAAATAGGATATTGGGAAAGCGCTGTCGGAGTTTCGGCAAAGCGTGGAGCATATTCGCAATCCCCTTGTCCATCCCCATCGCCTTGAAATTGCCCGTATAGCCCAAAATAATTTTATCTTGCGGTAACTCTAGTCTGGCACGAGCCTCCGTTTTGGCAAGTGTTATGCCAAACAACGGCAGATCAACCGCATCATGCGCCACGAGTATTCGCTCTGGCGGTATGCCAAAGGCTGCAATTTCGTCTTTCAAATGAGCGGTCGTGGTAATAATCTTCCCGGCAAAACGGAACAGCCCTCGCAGTCGTTTCTGCGTCGCCTGCAAAAAATGAATTTCCAAAAAAACACGTTTGCTTCGCAGCCGCAACCACGGCAAGATAAAAAGATCTCGACTATACAGTATATCATCGCGTTTTACCGGCAACCAGAGAAGTAAGAAAAAAAACGTCATTGCCTGTATCGCGTACGCCAGTTTTCCAATGAAACGCTCATAGCGAAACAAATCAAGCGACCATAATGTCTTAATCGTAAATTGTTTTTTCACGCCATAATACTCAAACAATGTTTCTGGCATTACCCCATGTCGTTTTGGCACAACCAAAACGACATCAGCATTCAATCCCCCAAATGCCTCACACATTTTGGAAATCCCATACCCAAAGGCTTTTTCGGTTGGGAGTTTTGAGTTGGTGATGTAGTAGAAGGTCATAATTTTTTAAAAACCTCCGCCAACTGCTTGGCCATCTGAACCGTAGAAAACTCTTTCTCTACTTTTGCGCGAGCTGACTCAGCCAAACTCTGACGACGAGCTGGATCTTCCAATTCGCGAATGGCATAGGCGATTTGTTCTGGTTTGTAGCAATCGACGACCAGCGCTTCTTTTCCTGGCACAACGTAATCATTTAAATACTTTTTCCTAGTCGCAATCACTGGAATACCACTCGCCATGGCGTCGAGAAGCACGGTCTGGCCCGAGCAATCAGACCCGTCGAGCCAGGTGTCGTCATGAGTCGAGAGAACGAGAAGCTGTGCTGTATCGTAGAGTTCACGCAATTTCGTAATCGGCAAATCAAAATGGACAGTTACATTGTTTGGAATATCGGTTACACCAACCAAATTGCGCTGACTGCAAACGATATCGAATTGACGATTGGGTAAAAGTCGTGCGGCGTCGATGAGCGTCTTATAATCCCGGCCATTGTCCCGACCGGCTGACAAAATCCGATCATTCCTGCCGGAAAACTTCGGCTGATAATATTTTGTATCCACACCGAGCGGCACATAAAACACTTTGCCACGAAGATAGGGACAATGTTGTTCCAAATAGGCTTTTTGTACATGTGCCAAACAGACAACGCCCGCAAACTCCTTCAAAAGCGAGTGAAGCGCCCACGAGCAAAATTTGTGAGTACGGTGCGTGGCAATGGTACGGGTAATGCCAAGATTAAAGAGAATATATTTTGTTTTTGGCCGAAAAATTTTCTTGAGAATCATGAGGTATAAAAGTGACGAGCCAAAGACCATATCATATCGACGCGTGGCAAAGAACATTATGAAATGCCGCAAGCGAAAACCAAAAAATTTTTGGAGCCAGGTAGAGCGAATAACATCAGTCCATTCTTTCGTCTCTGCCTCAATACCAAACTGTTTCAGGTGATTGAGGCCGTAGAGCTGAGTATCGGGGTAGTTTATGCCAGGCGTGCCAGTGAATTTGCCTTTTCTTGTCCCTGAAAAGAGATACAGGAGTTTCATAATTAATTTCATTTTCCCTCCCCTCGTAGGGGAGGGTCAGGGTAGGGTCTCAACGAGTGTAGAATTATAATTCTTCTTTTGATTGACTATCTTTTATGATTTCTTGAAAGGCGGGCAATCAACAAATAAGTTTCAATTCTTACCCGCGCTGAGACCCCCCTCTCACTCCTCCCTACGAGGGAGGAGATTATTTTATTTTTTTAACATACTTTCTTAAAGCCAGATCATCACAATAGCACAAAAATTTGTTCTAAGCAAGATCGACATTAGCGAATTTTTGTAATGGTTACCACCGGTCCAAACTGTCTCATCCGAAATAATTTCTTGATAAGAAGCATATCCAACGGTTTTTCTTCGCCAGAAATAAACAGTGTCTCACTTTTATCTTCACTATCTCCATTAGCAAATTGTTTTACCATTTCCCCCTGCGTTACCAGCGGGACAAATGCCCCGATCTTCGGCGTATACGAATCAGTGACAATATATTTGGCTCCGGGCAAACTCATGATCGCCGAAATCGCCTTCTCACGATCCAAATCATTTGTCAGAAAATATAAATTATACGCTCGTAAAAGTGTGAGGTCTTTTGTTGCCATATCATCCGAGAGAATCGCTCGATCAAGGGAACGAATGGCGTTTGGGTTGATATCGGCCACGAGAGTAATCGCCTCTTTCGTCGCTGTTAAACGCAGTTTATCAGCCACGGTTACAATTGTTTCATTTGAAAAATTCGTTTCAATCCACTCGCGTGCGGTGAGTCGCGTGTCATCACGCAATATAAGCGTTTCGTAACGAATAAATAACACGCTGTGGTACGCAAGTAGCGGTATTATAAACACCAATCGATATCGTGGTCGCCACTCCATAAGAGTTGTCAGGCCGTATGCCGATATCAGAGCCAAAAACGGCAGAGAGGGAGCAAGGTACCGAGGAATATTCCAGAGAAACGCATACATAATGACCGATACGGTCGCATAAAAAAACGCAAACAGCCAAAAAGCTTTTCGCTCTCGAAACCACAGTGCGATCCAGCCGATCGTGGCGAAAATAAATATTTCCGGATCCGCCCGCCAGACAACTGTCAAATAATAGACCAACGACTCAAGCAAGGTCTTTGTGTGACCATATTCGACATTGTCATGAAAGAGGACTTGCTCAAGAAACGGCTGTGGGTGCGCCAAAATTGCAAATAGCGCAATAATCAAAAAAGGAGACAAAATATAAAACAATCTGTCAGTAATCTGTCGCCAGTTGCGGCGATGCGTATACAGAAGGTACCCAAAAATAAACGGCAGAAAAAAAACAATGTAGTTGATCCCAAAGGTGATGCCAAAGAAAATGCCAGAGAGAATTGCCGATCGCTTATACTGATCTTCTTTGATCGCTTTGAGCCCGAAGTATGTAGCACACAAGCTAAAAAATAAGCTCGGAATATAGTGCCGCGCGGTTGGCGCTAGGGTTGCATCAAGGAAACTCCCGGCCAAAAAGAGACTAGCGATAACAGCCAGCGTTTTCTTTTTTGGAAATAATTGTTCTGTAATCCGATAAAGTAAAAAAATGTTTGCCGTAGAAAACATTATGCCCAACGTTCGAGCAACATAAAAAAAGAGTGAAGTATCGAGCATCAATTCATTTTTAAGCACTGATAATGATGGGAGACCGTTGGCAAAATATTTTATCCCAATCACTGGAATAAAAAAAACTAAATCAAGATAATTCAAAAATGGCGGGTAATAGGTCAGAGAGCGAAAAACGTCCACATGAAATACCGGAAGAAGTGTTTTGAGCTCGAGCATCTTGAGTGCGCCATAAATCACGGCCTCTTCATCGCCGAATAAGTGATACGGCAAACCGTAGCCAATGCCCAGGATCCGAATCAAAAAACCGAAAAAAATGATGAGAATCAACCACCAACCATATCTATCCAAACGATACTTGAGAAGCGTCCAAAACGCTTCAAAACCATCCCTAAGTTTAATTTTCTTTCCCTCTGCCCGATCACGCGGCGTATACGTAATCGGCACCTCGGCAATCGAAAGATTTTGCCTCGCCAATTTAGCCGTAATTTCCGGACAAAATTCAAAGCGGCTGCACGCCAAATCCAATGATCCTAAAAGTTCTCGTTTGAACAATTTATAACAAGTGGGGACATCGGTGAGTTTTGTTCGGTACAGCAGATTGGTAAACCAGGTGACGAGTAGTCCGCCAGCCAGAAACCACCGGCTGGAACTCTCCGCCTCGCTCAACTTTTTTCCTAAAAGCCGCGATCCGTACACAACCGGCGCATGATGTGTCTGTGCGTACTCCAAGAGTTTCCCATACTCATTGGGGTCATATTCCAAATCCGCATCCTGTACAATCACCCACTCCACGGTTGCCGTCGCAAATCCTCGTCGCAGTGCCGCACCTTTCCCCTGGTTTTTCTCTTGAAAAATAACGGTACAATCTGTAAGCGCTTTCAAAATTTCCCGCGTCCCATCGGTCGAACCATCATCCACAATGATAATTTGCTTCGCTACATTTGGAAGACTCACTGCCTTCACTCGGGCCACCAATTCCAAAATCGTCCGCTCTTCATTGAAGGCCGGAATGATGATGGAGAGGGTGGTTGGTTGGAGTGGCATAGACAATTTAAGAAAACAGCCCGGCCAAGCGTTCAATCACTGTTGGCAAAAAATATAAGCCATCAATTACACTTACACTCATAAAAAAAAGAATTGTTTTTAACAATATCCTATCTTTTGACCACCCCTTCCCTTGTGTAACCCAACAAGCAATCGCATACCCAGCAAAAAGTGCTAAAAATGGATAGAGCTGAAAGCGCTAGCGCGATTGTACGACGGTGAGAATGAGTGGGAGCTGGGCGGTGGCGGCGAGAGCGGCCAGATAGAGCGATAACGGCGATACACGGCGATAGTGCTCAGGTGCTTGGGTGCTCAGGTGCTTGGGTTTAA
>JBBTRO010000024.1:0-12637 GCA_038065155.1 Patescibacteria group bacterium | reverse complement strand
AAAGGAAGCAATTTGAACCGAAATTTAGCATAAAATTGTAATTCTGTCAAACTTACCAATATCAAAAAACAGCCTTGTTGAAGACTGTTTTTTGACAGGACCGTAAGCGAAGAAAGGCGAACAATCCTGCCACATACGGTCAAATGCAACAGGCTGAACGTGGCCGAAGACTTGGCTACTCCACCACTTCGACGATCCTGTCTGGATCGACGAAGTGTACGTAGATGATCGTCGTCGCGTACCCGAACCCCTCAGGGGGATCCAGAGAAAGCCACACGCCCTCGAGCCGGCGGCTAACTCGGTAATTCGGCTTGAGATCAAGCCGGATAGGCCCCGCCTCGATGGAGGCGGAGTAGGCCTCCCAGTTCTTTTCCGGGCGAACGAATTCGCCCACTTTCAGTTCACCTACTTTTTTCTTCACTTTCAAACTCCTTCCGCCGGAAGGTTATAGTAAAAAGAGTAATTCGTCAAGAATCAAGAGGCACTAATGATAACCACAAACTCCCCCTTCTCCGAAATATTCATATTGATAATTTCGCTAATCGTCCCGCGATAGGTACTTTCAAATTTCTTCGTCAATTCTCGGCACACACAGACCTGCCGATCTGGACGAAGAACTTGTGCCAATTCATTTAAACATTTCTTAATTCGGTGACTTGATTCATAAAATACGACGGTGTGCTCACTCGCCGCGACTTCAGTAAAAAATTTCTGCCGCTTGTTTTTGTGCGGCGGGAAGCCGAGGAAAAGAAATTTATCTGTTGAAAAACCTGAAACAGACAACGCCGCTGTCACTGCCGATGCTCCAGGTATTGCAACAATTCGTGTGCTTGTGTGCTCAGGTGCTGGAGTGCTCAGGTAATGTACTAATAGGTTGCCCGGATCACTAATCCCAGGTGTTCCAGCATCAGTTACCAGAGCAATATTCTTACCTTCTTCAAGAAGTGACGCAATCTCTAGTACCTTAGCACCTGTACTATGCTGATGGTAGCTCTTGGTTGGCGTTTTGATATCAAAGTGATCCAAGAGATTCTTCGTCACCCGCGTGTCCTCACACAGGATGATATCCACAGCCTTGAGTGTCTCGATGGCCCTAAGCGTGATGTCGCCTAGGTTACCGATCGGAGTGGCAACAATGTATAAAATTCCAGACATAATGAAATTACTTTAACAAAAAAGCGGTAATAAAGCAAAAAAAACAGGCATTTTCCTGGGAAAGAGATTGTGGTATAATCTTTTGTACTATGTGGAGAAACATTAGCATTTTCCTTCTCATCTTTACCCTTCTTCCCTTTTCTGCCGCTCAGTCTCAAGCGTCGGCTGACGTTTTCAATCCAAACTATATTATTTCCGACGAAGAATTGCAGGACTGGCAGAGCATGTCGCGCGAGGATATCCAGGCATTTTTGGAAGAAAAGAACAGTATATTGGCTCGCACCAGCTTTGATGATGCCAGCGGCACGATGCGATTGCCGTCTGACATTATTGCTCGCTCGGCGGCTTTGCACCGGATTAGCCCGAAATATTTATTGGTAAAACTCCAGAAAGAACAAAGCCTGGTGACTGATCCAGAACCAACGCAAAAACAATTTGACTGGGCGACGGGGTATGGTATTTGCGATAGTTGCTCCATGAGCGACCCCACGCTCCAAAAATACCGCGGCCTGGCCAACCAGATTGACAGCGCCGGGGGCATCATGCGCTGGTATTATGACAACGCTTATATTTCTCCGATTATAAAAAGGCCAAATATCCTCTACAGCATTGACGCCGTTCCGGTTCAGCCGGCCAATTGGGCGACCGCGTTTTTGTATACCTACACTCCCCATATCCACGGCAACCAAAATTTTTGGAAATTGTGGCAGAGGTGGTTTGAACCCCTCTACCCCGACGGAACACTCGTCAAAACACCGGACGACCCGATGGTCTACCTTATTGCCAGTGGTCAAAAACGGCCCTTTGTAAATTATACCGCGCTCTCGACTCGTTTCAACCCGGAACTTATCATTACCGTACCCGCGTCCCAACTGTCACGCTATCCGGCCGGACCGGAGATAACGATTCCAAATTACTCCGTTCTTCTTGTCGACGGCAAGTACTACCTTCTCAACTAAGACACGATCCGTCCATTTGCCGATCAGTCGGTCGTGGCCAAACTCGGCTACAATCCCGACGAAATCATCACCGCCTCAACCACGGAAATTGCCGGCCTTACGCTCGGTAAACCAATCACTGCGGAAAGTGTCGGTTCGCCGTTTGGCGCATTGGTGCATGCCAAAGAAAATAATCAGCTCTACTACATTACAGATGGCGTCTACCAGCTTGTTTCCCATCCCCTAATTGCGCAAAATCGTTTTCCAAATTTAGAGATTCAGGAAGTCTCAATCACCTCTCTTGCCACGACCACGCCAGGCACGCCGTTACTTTTAAAAGACGGCACGCTCATGGGAAGCACGCTCACCAACAAAATTTATGTGATCGAACGCGGTCGAAAGCGTCATATTCCCACCGAAGAAGCATTCGTCGCGCTTGGCTATAACCTGAAAAATGTCCTCTGGGTTGACGAATTTACGGAGCTAAACCACCCGACTGGCAACCCCCTCTCGGTGCCGCTCGAGAGCATCGAAAACGGGCCAAGCTTGAATCCACTCATGGTCTCTACCCCGACGGACAAAGCTGAATATATCGGAGATAAATTTGAGACGACAGTGGATACCTATCTAGTCGCCGACGCGCAAAGCGGCGAAATTTTAGCCGGGAAAAATATTGATACTGTTCGCCCAATGGCTTCTTTTGCAAAAATCATTACAGCCTATCGTCTACTAACTACCGGACTGTCACAGAGCAAAATTACCACCTACCGGCCGAATCGAGACGCAACGCTCTATAATAACTTTCGAGTTGTGGCTGGCGAACGGATAAAAAACAGCGACCTACTCGACGCCATGCTGGTATCGTCGCTCAATCCACCGGTCAACATGCTGATTGCCAACGTTGACACTGACAAAAACAATTTTATAAAAGGCCTCAATACTTTGGTAAAAAAATGGGGTCTCACCAAAACCACCTTTGCTGATGCCGCTGGCGAGGATGTGAAAACCCAAACCACCGCTCGAGAATACCTGACGCTCTACGACAACACCACGAACGGAAAAATTCTTCCACCCATATTGGGCAAAACCAGCTACCGTTACAAGGAGATAGTTGACAAGGACGGCAACCCGAATCATTTTGACAGCAACACGAATCTGCTTATGGAAAAAACTGACCTGCCATTTCGCATTGTCACGAGCAAAACCGGCTACCTGGACGAAGCCGGGGCCGGACTCGCCATGAAGATCGAACGCAGTAGCGATAAAAAGCAATTCTACGTTATCACTATGGGCAATCCGGATTACGCTCACCGTTTTGATGAACCGGAAAAATTGGCGAGATGGGCGATTACTACATTTTAGAAAATAGAAAATAGAAAATAGAATTTAGTAATTTAGTAAGCAACCAAAACTTCTAGATTCTATTTTCTAAATTCTAGATTCTCGTCAATATATGTCTCTTGTTTTCGCCGCACTCACCCCTCACCCGCCGATTCTCGTTCCGACGATCGGAAAAGAGGAGATAAAAAAATTGGACCAGACAAAACAAGCCATGCTGGAATTGGAAAAAGATTTATATGCGGCTCGGCCCCAAATAATTCTCATTATCTCTCCTCATGGCAGTTTGTTTGCCGACGCCTTTTCTGTGAATGCCCACACACCGCTTGTTTCAGCCTTCGAAACATTCGGCGATCTTATTGCCAAAAAACAATGGATCGGAGCGCCGGAGTTAGCGGCAAAAATAGGCCATGAAGCCAGGACAAATGAACTCAGTGTACAACTGGTGAGCCAGGAGCAAATAGACCACGGCGCTTCAGTGCCGCTTCTGTATCTTACCGAGCATCTTCCTCACGTACAAATCCTGCCCATCGGATACAGCGAGTTACCCAGAGAAGCGCATATTCGCTACGGAGAACTCCTCAAGGAGGTTATTATGTCAGAGAAAAAAAGAGTCGCTGTGATTGCGTCCGGGGATCTCTCCCACTGTCTCACTGTCAACGCGCCTGTTTCTTACCATTCTGCCGGGGAACAATTTGACCAAGAAATTATCAAACTTCTCGAGATGCATAACAGCGCCGGGATTATACAGCTTGATTTCGATCTTATTCGCAATGCGGCTGAATGCGGCTATCCATCACTACTTATCCTTCTCGGAATTCTCAAAAATATGCATTATACCTTCAAACGGTATTCGTACGAAGCGCCGTTTGGAGTGGGATATCTCGTCGGTAACTTCGTACTGTAAACTGATGTATCAACTTCGAGTCTCGTTGAGACCCCCTCTTGATCTCCCCCTATGAGGGGGAGAATCGTATCTATGTCTACTATCGCCTCTATCATTCCAATTATACGAATGCCCCGACGATTCGGGGTATTTGATTATAAAGTACCGGATGAGCTCCAAAAAAAAGTGAGTGTGGGGCAATTAGTGATTATCCCCTTTCGCTCAAAAGATGTTTTTGGCATTGTGTCCGACATCCACCCACTGTCGAACGTCGAAAAGGACCTCAAATCCATATCTAAAATCGCATACGAAGCGCCGTTATTTTTAGAAAAACAACTCGCTCTCATGAAGCTCGTATCGGCCTGGTACGGGATTTCATTGCCAACAGCGTCCCTCCTTTTTGCACCGCCGCTACAAAAAAAGAAACTAATCACGCAAACGCCGACAGCGCATGATCCGTACGACAAAGCGGGGACTCAAAAAAAACTTCAGTATCATGTTTACACAAACGAATACGAACATGCGGCGGTACTGCTCAAATTAATCCAAGAACCCTGTCTCATTCTTTTGCCAACCATTCACACTCTAGAATCCGCGTTCAATCTTTTGTCATCAGGAATCCAAGAGCAAACTCTTATTTGGCACAGCCAGCTTACGACAAAACAGCAGTTTGAACGTTGGTGGCAGGTCAGGAATGGCCAAAAAAGAATTATTCTGGGCACGCGCGGATCCCTTTTCTTGCCATTTTTACACCTAAAAAATATTATCGTTGACCACGAAGAAGATGCCAACCACAAGCACTTTGATCAAACCCCGCGATTCCACGCCAAAGATATGGCCTCGGAACTCGCCAAACTAAATGGCGCTTCACTCCACGTCATGAGTGCATCACCGAGCGTTGAGAGTTATGCCGCGATATTCTCGGGCAAATACAAAATAAAAAATGCTCCAACCACAAGACAAGAGCGCTTGTGGCAAACTCAATCAACTGATCGTCTACCCGAAATTGTTGATATGCGTGATGAACGGCGGGGAAAAAATTTTTCGCTTTTTTCCGATGCGGCGGCCGATGCGCTTTTGCAAACACAGGAAGACGCATTTGTGTTCATCAATCGTTTAGGGTCTGCCACATCGGTTGGCTGTCAAGATTGCGGACACACAATGGTCTGTGAAACCTGCGAATTGCCCCTTGTCTATCACGAAATCGAAAGACAGCTTCACTGCCCCTATGGACACAGCACACAGCCGATGATTTTGACATGCCCAAAGTGCTCGTCAACAATCGTACGGCTGCGTGGGGCAGGCACAGAACTCGTGGAAAAAGAAGTGCGAAAAATTTTTGGAGATAAAAAAACGCATGAAATTATTCGCATCGACAGTGAAGTGGGACTACACAAATCAAGCGCTAATAACGAGAATCTCACGCGAATAATAATTGGCACAGAAATGGCCACCTCTCACGTTCACTGGGAAAAAACTCAAACGATTATCTTTGTCGACATCGACAAACAGCTTGCTATTCCCGAATATCTCTCGACCGAGCACGTTTGGCATACGATCCAAACCGTTCAGTACCACCGAAAGGCTGACTCACAATTTTTTATTCAAACCTTCCATTCCGAACACGTCGTTTTTCGATCACTCAGCGAGCCGGACCGATTTTACCGGACGGATCTCAACGCCCGTCGCTCCTATGGCTATCCGCCCTATCGCTATCTGGTTCGGTATCTGCTCGGCCGCGGAACTGAATCTGAAGTCGTTCGTGAAGCGAAGATCATGTATACTACACTGCAAAACTCATTGACAAACGAGCAAAAAACCATTACACTACTACCCCCAATCGAGACCCAGCCAAGAGCATACCGAAGGCAGTTTTGGCAGGTCATGGTAGCGAAGTTATCAGCTGAAAATTGGCAGGAAGATTTGGTGTGGCTGAATAGTCAAGTGCCAGAAAATTGGAAAGTGGATCCGAACCCAATATCATTGCTACAACCTTAAATTGTCATCCCGACCGAAGTGTAGCGGAGTGGAGGGATCTGGACAAAGTACCTACCCAGATTTCTCGACTTCGCTTCGCTGCGCTCGAAATGACAATAAATATGTTGCACCTATCAATCGTAAAACTCCCCACCCCTTCTCTTCGCGAACGATCCAAAGAAGTTGATCGTGATTTTTTGTTATTGTCAGAAACACAAAAATTCATCGACGATATGATCCCGACCATGTACGGTGATGATGGCATTGGACTAGCGGCACCGCAAGTGGCAAATAACATTCGCATTTGTATTATCGGTAAGCAAGCTGACAAAAGCCTAGGGTCTGATCTGGTATTGGTAAACCCTGTCTGGACGAAAAATAACAAAAAAACCAACATTGATGATGAAGGCTGTTTGTCTGTCCCCGGAAAATTTGGCAAAGTAAAGCGCTATACCGACATTCATGTCGATGCCTGGGATCGTCACGGCAATCCCCTATCATTCGATGCCAAACAATTCTTCGCCCGCGTGGTCCAGCACGAAGTGGATCATTTGGACGGGATTTTGTTTATTGACAAAGCAACGGATATATATGAGGTTGATCCCGTGGAACTGAAAAAATATAAGGCCAATCGAAAAGAGAAAATTCAAAATACCATCTAGAACTCATCCCAAAAATATGACAAAAACGCCGGTTGTTTTTTTCGGTACGCACCAGTTCGCCGCTACCATTCTCGAAGGACTTATCAAGAGTCCTTTTTACGATATTCAACTTGTCATCACCCAACCAGATCGTCCAGTCGGCCGCAAACAGGAACTGCAGCCATCACCCGTGAAACTTCTGGCGCAGAAACATAATCTACCAATCGATCAGCCGTCATCACTCAAAAGCTATAAGCTAAAAGCTATAAGCTATAAGCTCGGAATTGTGGCGCAATATGGATTATTAATCCCAAAGCACATCCTCGAAGCCTTCCCTCTCGGCATCCTCAACGTCCACACCTCGCTCCTTCCCAAATACCGTGGCGCCTCACCAATTCAATCCGCACTCATAAACGGTGAAACTGAAACTGGAGTTACGATTATGAAAATGGACGAAGGGCTCGATACCGGGTCGATTATTTTACAAAAGAAAGTTGCAATCAATCCGGACGATACTTATCTTGATCTAGATAAAAAATTGGCGGTTCTTGGCATTGAGGCACTCACAGAAGCACTGCCAAGATTTATTGACGGCACGCTCAAACCCCGGCCGCAAGATACCACCAAAGCGACAGTCTGCCGGGAATTGACACGCGAGGATGGTAGAGTTGATTGGCAAAAAACGAGTCAAGAAATTTATAATCAATACCGCGGTTTAACCCCATGGCCAGGCATTTGGACGACATGGCATAACAAAAGATTGAAATTGCTTAGCATTAAACTCGCTCCTCAAGAAATAGAATCCGGCAAGGTGATAGTAGAGGCTGGTAAATTGTTTATCGGCTGCCATGACGGATCAATCGAAGTTTTTGAACTACAACTGGAAGGAAAAAAAGCCATGGAAATAAAGGCATTTATCAATGGCAACAGGGAGGTCAATCATAGCTTCCTCCCCTAGTAGGGGAGGTGGAGGAGGGGTTGAGAGCAGAATAGATTATGAAGGTTTTTGCTTTTTTGTTCGTAAAACACCTTGTACAAGATGCAAACAAAAAGTTTTTGTATGTCAAAGTTTTTTAACTTCGGCACGCAACCCCACCCTGCCCTCCCCTACGAGGGGAGGAAATTTTTTATATTTTTATGCGCTTATTTTTTTCTTCGCTTCCTATCATTTTTTACCCTTACCCATCCAACTTTCCAAACAATTCTAGCAGCCGCGCTCATTCTCGCCTTCACCGTCATAACACTCAAAAAATCATCACTCGGATTCATCATTCTTATCGGTGAATTTCTCCTCGATGGCAACGGGCACTTTTTTGAACTATTTGGCGTGGCGTTGCGCACGTGGTTCGTGTACACCTTCCTTGTGCTTTGGTTTATTGATGTCATACGACAAAAAAAAATACGTGAAGCTTTTAAGCTCCCCAAAACTCTCCTTTTTATTCTTGCGGCGCTGGATATTGCCTTTTGTATTGGCATTATCAATGGGATAAGCCAAGGCCACAACATACGGAACATCATTCAAGATTTTATTCCCTACACATTTCTCCTCCTAATTTTTCCTGCCAGACAATATATCGGACAACTCACATCTCAGTCTGAATCTAAATCTCAATCTTTATACCAACTTACCTCCAAGCATCTTCTTACCTCTTATTTGGTTGGCTCCGCCCTCTTTTCTCTCTTTACTCTCACCCTCTTCTCCACCGGAATTTCAGTGATCCAAAGTCCCTACTACAAATGGTTCCGCGACGTCGCCGGCGGCAAAATCACCGACGTCAATGATAATTTCTTCCGCATAGTCCTACCCGAACACCTTCTTCTCGTCCCCATCCTTCTCTTACTCCTGTCCCCTATTATCCACGGTCGTAGACAATGGGGGACGTGGGGTTTGGTTGGAGTGGGACTCATTCCTTTGACATTAAATGTGTCCAGAACGTATGTAATTGCCTTTCTTATTGGCATACTCTTTTTATACTCAAGGTCGTATTGGAAACGATGGATTAAAACATCAGGTATTACCATTATCGCTTTTATCACTGTTTTTTCAACCGCTCACTTTATTGCCACTCGCGGCGCCTCGTTCGGGTGGGAACTTTACGGCGCTCGTTTTGCCGGCATCACTCAGCCGTCAAGCGAGATCAGCAGCGCCAATCGACGAGCGCTGCTCTCCCCCATTTTTGAAAAAATAAAACAGAACCCTGTCGTAGGATCTGGCTTGGGAGAAACGATTACCTATATCGATCCGAAAACTGATTTACCCATGACCACCAATCAATTCGACTGGGGCTACTTGGAAATCTGGACTGAGCTTGGCCTTTTGGGGATTATCGCGACCTTATCGCTTATCGTCTATCTACTCTTCAATTTGTCATCCCGAGCGTTAGTCGAGGGATCTGTATTAAGAGCCGCAACTCTCGCCCTCGCCTTCATGCAAATCACCACCCAGGCAATTTGGCATGTCTTTGGAATTCTACTGTTAGTATACGCGCTGAGCACAATAGCTGGCGACGTAAAAAGCAAAGTTGAAAGTAGCGCTTGACTGGTTATACTCTATTTTATGTTAGTATTTTTATTTGGCTATCCAGGTGTTGGCAAAAATTACGTTGGTGAAATCCTAAGAAATGATTTTAATTTTTTCTTTTACGATGGTGATTCAGATTTAGGCTCTGAGATAGAAACTGCCATACGAGAAGGAAAACTTTTCAGTGATCAACAGAGAGATGAGTTTTTCCACCGTCTCATCACAAGTACCAAAAAAGCTTCGTGTGAACACCAGAATGTAGTAGTGTCCCAAACTCTCGCAAAGAATAAGTCACAGAAAGCTATGTCAGAAAAATTTCCCGATGCGGTATTTATCAGAATAGTTGTACCGATGGAAATAATCAGGAAACGTCTCAAAAATAGAAAAGACCATCTAGTCCCGCTAGAATACGCTGAAAAAGTTTTCAAATACTTTGAAGAACCAGAGATCCAGCATGAAGTACTACACAACGACGGGGACAAAGAGAAAATCAGAACCCAGTTGAATAAAATTTTGAACAGCACCTCACCGGTTAAGCGCGAACGTTAAGTAGATCAGCGTAAGTGGCAATTTTATTTTATTTAAGGCGATCATTAGTTTGTAGCCAAAGGATATCAAATCCTCATGCCAATTTGTGCTTCTCTTGCACCCGAGCTCTCATCTTTTCATACTCCTTCACAATCGATCGGATCCAAGGGAGAAATTTCCAGGGCGTTCCATAACAAAAACTTGGCAACCATGTACTCATACCGCCACGACGAGGCAAAACGCGAAATAGATATTCGGGAATCCAAATACCAGTTTTACCCTGTTCTGCCATCGTTAGCCACAAATCCCAATCTTGAAATCGCTTGAGTGATTCATCCCAGGATACAACTGCTTCACGACGAATGAGACTTGTAGAATGAATAAAATTTCGTGCTTGCAAAGCCTGAAGATTGAACGTCTGTGCCGGCATGCTTTTTTTACCAAAATAAAAATTACTGTAAGAAAAACTGGCCCCTGGATGGTCTTGCAGTGTCTGATACATCTTCTGAAGCATGTCCGGCTCAGCGATGACATCGGCGTCCCAAAAAATCACATAATCCCCTTTTGATTCTCGAAAGCCACGATTTCGAGCGGCAGGAGCACCGAGATGATTTTGATGAATGAAAATGATTGGAAACTGGAAATTAGAAACTAGGGATTGAATTGGCGATTGACTGCCATCATCTACAATAACAACCTCAATTTCCTTATAGGTTTGTTGTGCAATCGAAGCCAGGCTGCGCTTGAGCGCTGCTTCGTGATTGTAGACGGGGATGATAACGCTAATAAGCATGTACTAAACTAAACAATGGGAGTAACAAATTGAGCGGGGCGAAATTTGTTCAACGATTGGCGCGAAATTCACTTCGCTCATTCCGCTACTCCTTTTATAACGGGGCTACACCAGAAACACTTTCAATTTCTCAATTTGATGGTTCCACTGAAACTCAACCTCGACGCGAGCACGCGCAGCTTCACCCAATTTTTTTGCATACTCAGGATTCGCAAGGAGCGTCGAGATTGCTTCGAAAACTTCCTTATCATTCATCGCATCCACAACCAGCCCAGTTTGTCCATGGATCACAGCTTCGTTTACTCCCCCACCCCGACCCGCTACAACTGGCACACCCATTGCCGCGGCTTCTATATACACCAACCCAAAGCCTTCTTTTTGTTTTGCCACTGGATGAGTTAAAAGAACAAAAAGATCAGCGAGTGCATACCACAGACGAATAGTGTCATGGGGCGCTTCTCCCACCAATCGAACTCTATTCTCTATGCCCAATTTCTCAATCTCCTTTTGGAGAAGTGGCAGTTCTTTCCCTGTCCCGACGACAACCCATACCAGGTTTGGAAATCGAGCGACAAGAGTTGGAAGCAAACGAACAAGATAAAGGAATCCTTTCCCAGAATGAATCCGTCCGACAGAGAGCATAATGGTTTTCCCAGAGAGCGCATATTGATCGCGAATTTCCTCAACCTTTTGCTCATCAATTGGTTCAAAAAATACTGACGACAGGCCCGGATAGACCACTTCAATCGGCTTTGGCAGACCGGGAAATACAGCCAAAAATTGTTCTTTGAGCGATACACTGCTCGGAACGATCGCCTCCGCGCGTGATGCAATAGCACCAAACCACCATCGTTTCCACCGGGACCGAGTGCCAAATGTAATATCAGTGCCATGCACAAAAAGCAAAAACGGGATATGTAGAAACCATTTCATGATAAGACCAACGTACCCGGCTGGGAGAGTGTGATGAACAAACAAAATATCAATCTGCTCTTTTTTCACAATTCTCCATACGTGCCATACCAACCGCGCCCACCGCGGCCATACCCAAATTGGAAAAAACATGGGTCGGCGAATGATCGTATAAGGCTGGGTTTTATCCCATGATGTATCTTTGCAAGCCAGCGCCAAAACAATAACCTGCGACGGCTCAAGTGCGCTAATTAACTCATGCGTATATGTGGCAATACCGCCAACTATCGGTGGGAATTCAAGCGTGACGAGCAAAACTTTTTTCATAGGTACTTTGCAATTCTTTTCGATTTACGATTCGAACCAAAACCAACATGGCCATGTACGTCACAGCGCCTGCCAAAATGGCAAAGCCGAAATGGACGCGAACACTCACATACCAGACAACCGCGCTCATCGTGGCGCCAGAGAGGATGAGCCGAGCGATAATAGATACTATACGGCCATGCGGCAAGGGAGTAACCGCGGGAATCCTACTGTAACCAACAAGGGCGAGAAGCATATTCCCCACACCGGCGGCGATCGCCGCACCGGTCGCGCCGTAGCGCGGGATAAGAATAAGGTTCAAAATAATATTAACGGCGAGCGTTATCCCGACGATCGCGGTCTGCGTCTTTTGGCGATTGCAAGCATTTAGCATGGCACCGATCGGAAAGCTAATGAAAGAAAATAACAGACTCATGATAAGGATCATGAGTGGCACGACCGATGGCAAAAATTCTTCTTTATATAGTGTTAAAATAATCGGCCTGGCCAACACGCTAATCCCAAAGGCAATTGGAACGGCCACGACCAAGAGATACGTTATTGATTGCACGAACGTATCGGTGAGACGTTTCTTGTCATCTACAAAATATTCACTCAAGCGCTGGTATAGCGCCGCGGTCA
>JBBTRO010000023.1:0-2153 GCA_038065155.1 Patescibacteria group bacterium | reverse complement strand
GTGCTCGAGCTTGCTTGTGCCGTCCAAAGCAAGGTACTCGATGGACTGGTGGTCGCGGTGCTGTCAATATAAAATGTGGTCGTGGAATTCCAAGAAGCAAGATTTCCTGCTTCATCATATGCCCGGGCTTCAAACATAATTTCCTCGCCGATTTCAATAGTAGTGGTCGAAGCGGCAACAGTCAGTGGATTCATGGGCCATGAACCAAAGGAAAGAAGTAGCGCATCGTTCGCAGCGACCTCCAAATCAGCAATGCCAAGCATGGCAGTGGTGTTGTTAAGTCGTAAAATCCAAGTGCTACTCCAATCAGCCGCGTTCACCACCTCATTTATTTGATCTAGCGAAAAACCAAAACTCCAGTGCGTCATCGTGTATGTAATGGCTCCTCGTTCGGCGAGTGTCTGCAAAGCGCAGACGGCTCTGTAGCCGGAGATTGTCGTTGAGGCAGTTTCGTTCACTCCTATAATTTCGCAGGATTCTGGTACATTCACTGACGAAGAAGTGAGCAGCGTAGTGTTTGGGCCTTCGATTCGTACAGAAATAGTAATGTCCGGCGAAGTGGATGAGGTGGTGCTTGCTATTTCGGCATCCGAAGAAAGTTCTGTAGATACAGTCGAAGATGATGTGGAGTCTAGGTCGGTTTGGGTGTCTGTGCCAGCTTGATCGTTGTCTATAGATTCTGTACTTGAGGTGGTGGTATCGGTTGGCACCGGTATTTCTTCGATGATAACTTCCTCAGTCGAAGAAGGAGAGGATTCAATGATTGTGCCTTCTTCAGCGTCCGCAAAAGAGGGGACAAAGACGAGGATCAAGGCGAAAATAAAAATTTTAATAGGCTTCATCTTCATACGTCCAGGTAATAACATCATTCGGTTGAAGGGTGTAGGCCGACACGCCTATCTTTGCCTTTTGGCCGTTGATTGAGTAAATCCAATATTTTTTGGCCTGTGAACTATTTTTTACGCCATTGATTTCATCGACAAAAAATCCCAATTGTCCGCCATAATCGCGGCCGCCAAAACGGAAGTCGGTAGTTTCGGAAATAACCTTTAGGAGGTCGTAGACTGAGCTCCCTTCGGGAACAGTTACAGAGTAGCTTTTGTCGCCGACGACAAGGGTTGTTTGGAGTTGGTTTTGAATTGTTCCTGCGCTACTCGGTTGCGGCGGAATCACTGGAGGCGATTCATTGTCTATGATCGTTGTCGAAGTGGTGAGTGTGTTTGGTTTGTTTTCTTTAGGGGTTGATTCAGTTGGGGATAACGTTGGATTGGCATTAGTTGTTGTGGAGTTAGTTTGCACTGTTGGCTGTGAGGGTGTTGGGTTATTTGATGGCGGTTCGTTATACACTATGTAGTAGCCGCTCACGACAGTAGCCGTTGCGAGAACGATCCAGATGAGTATGATGATTTTATTTTTTTTATAAAAGGTGTTCATAAAAAGTACAAATAATTTCCTCCCCTCTTAGGGGAGGGTAGGGTGGGGTAGAGTTTAGAATCGAGGAGATGGGTTTAATAATTGATCTTTGATGGACTCCTTGTACAAGGCGCAAACAAGCTATGGTCTTTACGTCCAGCGTTAACAGCTTCGACGAGCAACCCCACCTCGATCCTCCCCTACGAGGGGAGGGAGTGTTTTATTTTTACCCTTTTCCCTTTAAAAATAAAACACTCTGCCACGAGCAGAGATAGAGACAAAGACACTATGGTCTTGGTATACCTGCTCGGGTTTTTATGTATAACTGAAGATCGGACTTATTCCCGATTGAATCGGGACTTCACCGTTGCGGCACAGTGGAGGAATTTACCTCGCTTCCACAGTTATACATTTGAATTGTTGATTCACTATAGCACTATCAAATTTCTTGTCAAATAAAAAATCTGTGGATAAAAATTCCCATCTATTGTTTCTGTTATCGGCTGGGAAGAAATTCTCAATCTTTTGACCACGCGAGGGTGATCAATAAATTTGAGCCGGCCACGAGAATACCATTGGTATGTCAGTCGTGGCCGTTTTTCCTTGCGAAAGAACGAAATATTTTCTTCACCCCGCGGACGCGGGGTGGCGTGGGTGGGGTTTATTCGACGGGAATCCGGATCACCGTGGTGATCCGACCGAACGAAGCCGGCGCCCCGCTCGCGGTCGTTCCCTCGATA
>JBBTRO010000022.1:0-2846 GCA_038065155.1 Patescibacteria group bacterium | reverse complement strand
CTCCTTTCTCCTCAGCCGTAATCGCGACCCAGGGGCACTGCTTGAGCATGGTCTTGACCACCAGCCCCTCGATCTCTTTGTCCACACGAGTTGATGGGCTGTTACCATCAGCTGCCTTGAGAGTCGATCTGACTCTTTGGGCATGCAATTTGGTTTCAAAAAATCGCTTCGCCAAAAGCTGTGTTCCAGCAACACACGCCTCTTGAACGCAAGGAAAGAGCCTATCGCTCTGAGCCCAAAGCGACCCCTTCGGTTTTTTTATGACACACCTCCTTTCTCTCAAATTTATACGAATTTTTTTATACTACTGTATATAGAATATATTGATTTATGATTATGTCAAGATATTTTTTGTTGGAAAGTGTTGACACTGCTACTTATAATTGATATGATTTTAGCTGATCAGGGTGAAAAAGACTCAAATCTGGGGACAGAATTGAGAAGAAGATGCTTCTGAAGCCAAATAAAATGGCAAAGCTTGACCCTAACTTCTTTGCCAAACGGCGAGAAGCATCATGGGGTCTCCGACTCGTATTTCGAGCCGGACAGGAATCGTTGATCCGGGCTTTGATAGGTGCCCTTAAGTTCGCGCTTGGGCAGTTAGAGAGAGGTGATGAAAAGGCTGTGGTCCGAGTCAGCCCATTTGTCGACTGGCTGTCCAAAAGCGTCCAGTTCGGATTCCGTGGCATTCGACGGATTTACCTTCGTACCGTCATTGTGGCGGAAATGATTGGTAGGGCTCTCAAGCCGCGCTTCGACATCACGACCGTGCGAGAGCCTCGGGCCGGCACCGGACTACCTTTTTTCCGTGACTCGGGTGGGGATTTCATTTTTGTCCTTACTGAGGAATTCCGACCGATTCCTCTGGATCCTCGACGTAAGAAACGCCCAAAACGCCCATGGATTTTCAGCTACCTCCCGGGGGGATTCATTGGGGAAAAAAACCTCTCCCCGATCGAAAGCCTCATGGAGGAAGTGGTCGAGGAGGTTGAGATTAGCCGGGAGGCATTTCTGGAACCGGAGATTCCGAATTGGCCCTTCCAGAATACTAATCCAGCCTTCATGGAATCCTGGCTGGATCTGGCGTTCTTCCCGCTAGACTTCAACAAAATCCGGCCGGCCAAAGCGCCGGAGGTCGGCGATACAGAGCGAATCAAAAAAAGAGTCTTCGTGTCGGCACGAAAACTCTTGCAACTCGTGAGGATGGGCAATGTCAACGGCACCATTCACCGAGCGGCTCACGTCAACGGTGCGTTCTTCATCTTCCTGGCGCACCACCACGAACTGCTAGAGCAGTTCGACGAATCATGGCCGTCGCCCGACGGCTACGCATTTGACTCCTCGGGACGCCTCGTCCCGGTGAGTCTTGCTCCCGCCCCTTAGCCCACCTGGCCGACCAGGTGGGTTTTCATTTTATTGAAATAAGTATACATACTTGACATTAATTAGTTTAATATAATACTATAAAATATGAGGGTACCCATGCCGAATTCTAAATTCCAAATTCTAAATTCTAGATTCCTTCACTATGGCCACCCACGCCGTCATTGTCATACCTACCTACAACGAGAAGGACAATATCCTGCCTTTGCTCAAAGCGATTGCTCAACACGCCAAAAAAATTCCTGATGCGCGACTTTCGATTGTCGTGGTGGACGACAGCTCCCCAGATGGTACCGGAGCATTGGTCCAAAAATACCAGGGACAACATGACAACGTGTACCTTTTGATTGGTAAAAAGAAGGGTTTAGGGGCCGCATATGTCCATGGTTTTACTTTTGCCCTCGCGACCTTATCACCGGATATTGTGATCCAAATGGATGCGGATTTTTCTCATGACCCGCGCTATTTGTCCCAACTTATCCACACCGTGTCTACATCAGATATGGTGGCGATTGGCTCTAGGTATATTCCGGGTGGATCGACGCCCAAAGAATGGCCGCTCTCTAGGATTCTCATTAGCCGTGTCGGAAATTATGTGGCTCGCTTTATCGCCGGGCTAGAGACGGTCAAGGACTGTACGAGCGGATTCAAAGCGATTGACGCGAAACTCCTCCGACAAATCGATTTGCCCCATATTGGCGCGCGCGGATTTTCCTTTCAAATGAATCTCCTCTATGAACTCACCAAGCGCTCCACGCACGTCGTCGAGATCCCCATTTCTTTTGTGGACCGAACCAATGGCGAATCAAAAATGGGACTGTTTGACATGATCGAATTTGTCGCCAATGCTCTAAAAATCAGACGCTCTCGAGTAGTCGAACATATGGGCGCGCTCGGGAGAAGCTCTGGATCGATCCTTATGATTGTGGCTCTGCTTGGACTATCCGCAGTTGCCCTCAGTCTTATTTTTGGCCCGATTTCTCTAAAAACTGCTGGCCTTACACTCCTCGTCACGCTTTCTCTCGTTATCACTGTTCAAAGCATCTTTACGCTGGCCGGAATGCTCTACGCGTGGGAAGAACCGGAGCGAGTAGAAAAAAATAGCTCCCCAAAATCCTTTCTGCCGCCTCACTACTCTTTTACCGCTATTCTCCCCGCTCTTCACGAAGAGCGGGTGATTGCGGATACTATAGAGGCTGTGAGTGCGATTGATTATCCAGAAGAACATAAAGAAATTTTGGTCGTGTGCCGCTCGGATGATGCCGAAACAATTGCTGCGGCCACTAGAGCCATAAAGCGGATTGGCAAAACCAATATTCGTCTCATTATTCCCGATTTCATACCAAAAAATAAACCAGAAAAATTGAACTTCGCACTCCGAGAGGCTACCAAAGATGTGATATGCGTGTTTGATGCCGAAGATTCACCACACCCCGATATTTACCACATTGTGAATACGGTTA
>JBBTRO010000021.1:0-2993 GCA_038065155.1 Patescibacteria group bacterium | reverse complement strand
TTGGAGACGCTATGTTCATTTTTTATTTTTGCTTGCCCGCCGTAGCTTTAGCGAAGGCGGGGGGACGCGATGATGGTTGTATAAAAGTAAAGTATAAGTACCCTCTCCTCGTAGGAGAGGGGGAGGGGTGAGGTTGAGGTTAGAATCGAGGAGAGGATATATTTTTGACTCTTATGAACTACGCACCTTTATTTATTCAAGAATCGCCATTTACTCTACGGCGTCGACGATTGCGTAGAGACGCAACAAAAGCAGAAGAAGTGCTGTGGCGAGAGTTACGGAATCGAAAATTAGGGTATAAGTTTCGACGACAGTTTAGTGTCGGAGAATATATTGTTGATTTTTATTGTCCAGAATTAAAATTTGTGATTGAGCTTGATGGCCCAGTTCATAACGATGAAGCGCAAAAAGCGTACGATGCACGAAGGACACAATTTTTAGAAAATGAAGGAAATTATGTTCTTCGTTTTTTGAATGATGAAGTATTGTTTGAAAGAGAAAAGGCTGTAGAAAAGATTCTTGTGATTTGTAAAAGTTTAAGAAAGTAAGCTATTCCTACTAAGAACCTCACCCTACCCTCTCCTACCAGGAGAGGGATTTGTTTTTTTATTTTTTAAAAAAATCTTCCCAAAACAAAAAACTACTCCGCCTCCTACAGATATCTCGAAAATCTTATTCAAGAGATCTGTTACAGGGAGTAGTTTTTTGTAATACGGATTGGGGTCCGCGTCAGTCTGGTCAACACCAGAGAAATACTGACGCGGACCCCGCCCCGCTGCGATCGTGACCCACAATGGGTCGTAGTCCGGCGCACATGGCGCGCCCCACGTTACCTACGCCTTTGGGGCGTCACGATCGCACTGATCGCTCGCCGGCCGGTCGTAGGCCTAGAGCGCGAAGCCCGCGTTGACGTCGTTGTTCATCGCCTGCCCGCCGATCCTGGGGGTTGAGGCGACTTTCCCCCGACGCGTCGTGGGAAACACTGCTGTTTTGCCTGAAAGTTGCCACACCTGACACCAAGGAATCTGCGACGTACATCACGTCGCGAAACTCCGCAATACCCCTAATCCCGTGTGGCCGCTAAGGAAAAAGCATACGCCTGCGGCAGGCGGGAGTCAAGAGAAAGTGTGGATAAGTAAGAAAGATTTTTTGATTTTTGTGTTATGATTGTAAATATAATTTTAACTTATTACCTATATGTCAAGAGAACGCAGAGGCTGGCAACCACCAAAATCAGAAGGATCGGATCCGGCGGGCGACACTATACGTGGGGTTCGTATTCAAAATGAGCACGGGCTTGACGAAATAGTAGTTGGTGAAGCCGAAATATCCGAAGGTCGGCGGGATTTGGACGCTACCATTCGACGCCCGGCAAAAGAAGCTACTTATGATTATGATGCTGAAGAAACAGTGCGAATGCCATCTCCGTTTGCCGATGCTCAAGTCTCCCCAGACGATACCATACGACGGCCGATAGTACAGCGAGGCGCTACGGCCAATCCAGAAAAGCCAGTGAGCCGTTTGAAGAAATTCCTGCAGAGCATTGCTCAGTGGATAGCCGGTAAATAACCGAGTAGCCTAGCGCCATTCCTTTTTTAATTCAAGCAATCGATTTTCTCGTATCGCGCTTCGGATATCGCGCATGAGTGAGAGAAAAAAATGTAGATTGTGGATTGTCGCCAGGCGATAGGCCGACAGTTCGTTGGCATCGAAGAGATGGTGAAGGTAGGCGCGGGAGTAATTTTGACATGTTGAGCAAGTGCAGGTTGGGTCGATGGGATTTTTGTCTTCCTTAAAAGTAGCATTAGTGATATTGATTCTAAAATTTTTATTATTTTTTATAAATAGTGTCCCATTGCGCGCCATGCGGGTCGGGGAGACGCAGTCGAACATATCGATACCACGCTCGACGACGTCGAATAAATCGAGGGGTGAAAAGCCCAGGCCCATGGCATAGTGTGGCTTATTTTCCGGAATCAGCGGATACACCCAGTCCAAAATATTTTTTGTGGCTTCCATATTGTAGCCAATAGATTCCCCACCGATCGCGATGCCATCGAAATCTAGGCTGGAAATCACACGGGCTGATTCTTCGCGCAGTTCGCGGTGGTTCGCTCCCTGCACAATCCCAAACAAAAATTGTCGATATGGTGTGCTGGAGTGCTCAGGTGCTGGAGTGCTCAGGTGATGCTGCAAACACCGCTTCGCCCATCGATGCGTCCGCTCCATCGCTGCCTTCGCATATTCAGGGTCAGCGTCATCCGGCGTGCACTCGTCAAATGCCATAATAATATCTGCGCCAAGTTTGTGTTCGATCTCGATCGCGGTTTCTGGCGTGAAGCGATGGGTGGAGCCGTCAATATAACTCCGGAAGGTCACACCCTCCTCATCGATTTTTACAAATTTCTCGCCTTCTTTTTTTTGTTCACCTAACGAGAAGACTTGGAATCCGCCACTATCTGTAAGAATTGGTTGGTACCAGTTCATGAACCTGTGCAGCCCGCCAGCCCGGGCAATCACATCTTCACCCGGTCGTAGATGCAGGTGATAGGTATTGCCGAGGATTACTTGCGCACCGAGCGATTCGAGATCAGCTGAATCCAGACTTTTCACACTAGCTTGCGTACCGACGGGCATAAATGTCGGTGTCTCGATGTCGCCATGATCAGTATGGATAGTGCCAGTTCGCGCGCGGGTATGTTTTTCTTTATGAGTGATTTCGAAAAAATTCATAGCGATCGGTAGATATCGTGCGTGCCAATGGAAACAAACAAAATATCACCATTTATCATGGGTTCAAAAATGATGCGGTAGTTTTTTGTAATTGAAATTGACCAGGCTCCGATCAGCTTGCCGTGCAGTTGATGAAGTCGAAGCGATGGATGGTAGGGGTTCTTTTTGAAAATGATTTCTTTATTTATTGCCAGTTCGCGGATATCATACGGCAATCTTTCTAATTCTTTTTGAAAGCGTGTGCTATAGTGGATTGTTTG
>JBBTRO010000020.1:2847-7136 GCA_038065155.1 Patescibacteria group bacterium | reverse complement strand
GGAGGAGTCCGGAATCCTTGCCGCCGTCCAGTGTATTGTATGTGTCCCACAGGGGTTCACAGCCGACCGCCGCCTCTCGACAAAGCGCGTCAAATCCGGTAGCGTAGGCTGTCGTCCCTTTGCTATCTTTGTATTCAGCGCAACCGAGCGCGGCTCCGGGATTGGTGTCCTCGGGCTCGGCATCGCACGCAAGCGGCACATCGGCTGACACTACTCGGCCATCGTCAAGAGTGACTGATTCTTGCCAAGAATCCTTAATAAGATATTCGTAATCTTGGAGTCTCGTGAGTTCAACATTGTCAATAAAATACGTCCCGCTATTGTCGCTCGCGAAGACCAAATACGTCGGTAACGTGGTCGAAGCCGCCGTCTCGCCCGCAAATGTCACTGGCCCCAGATGATACTCCTGCCAGCTATTGCCAATCGTCACCCGGCTCTCCACTTGCCGGAGCGGGTCATACGTAAAGACGCCTTTCTGCACATGGCTCGTATTGTCCGGCGGATTGCTTTCTTGTTCAAATTGAATCGCCAAATTTTTACTCGCCGTGCTCTTGGCCCAGAACGTAATTTCGTATGTATCGCCGGCTTGAAGAAGGCCACCAGGAATCAGCCGCGACACAGTGCTGACATTGACCGAAAGCGAGTGCTCGGAAACGCGCAGGGCTTCGCTCACTATACTTCCATTATCCCAACCCGGATTGGCGGCCAGGAGCGCATCGTCCGAATCACTGCTGGTCTCAAACGTATCCGTAAAAACAATTTGGCGATTGTTGCCGGTGTTGCCCACATAGGCGCGACAGCCCGCAAACACGGCCGAGCAAGACTCGCCTTCGCCCAAGGCAGAAATTGTCTGGTACTGGCAGTAGCCGCCGAATTCTGGACTCGCCGGGTCTTCTATAAATCGCCCGCCACCCACGCAACGCTGACACGTGTATCGGCCGGTATCATCATCGAGATCCCAAACGCCGCCTCTTTGCGCGCAAATACCGCTGTCAACAATGGCTTCATCCAGTGCAAGGATCGGCACTGTCTTGCGCAGAGGATGGCATGATTCATCCACGGTCACGGTACGGCTGACCAGGCGATAATAAATTGTCCCGGTATCGTCGTACAGCGCCTGGCAATCCGGACCAGAGATCGGAACCGTACGTGTGACTAGACTGGTGACACCATCCTCTATCACCTCTTCCGTCACCTCACCGGTGCCGTCCGTGGCCACGCGATTGTCGTAGCGCATGGCATTGCACAGCTCATAATTTTCTTCGATCTGCTCTTTGGTATCATTGTCATAGGCGGGCGAACCAATCGGAAAAACATCCTCGACGTCAGCCGTTGTTTCATCCAGATTCGTGAGAACCGGCTGAATATGAGAAAGATAAGCGGCCGTGTCAGTATCAACCTGAAGCAGACGATGCACCTTGAGTTTGTACCCCTCGACAGCGGATCCTTCCAACGAATAATACGATCTCTCATTCGTACCGTCCGGCTTTTCGCAATATTTGAGGCGCGTATAGTATTCCAGCCCCTCGCCTCCGGCCGCGACCGTATCAAGATTGGTAAATTCTTCACAGCCAACCGAAGAGCGATCACAGCGACGAACATTCGGAGCATCGGGAATAAAATATAATGGATACGCTTCTGTGTCCCAGCCGCTCTCGAGCGCTTCCTGACGAAACGTGTCATAGCCGACACAACTCGCGTCGCATAGATTCGAACCGATAATACCTGGAATCGTGACACTTGATTCCCGGGTTATTGGCGTGTACGACTCACAACCAACTTCCGCTGGCGCGCAAGCCGGGGCGTACTCAGCGCACGCCTCACCGCCTCGGTTCTCAAGCGTTTGCGCTTCGCTCAAAGTTTCCGGCCATTGCCGGCCAGCTGTGTTCAAATCAGCATCATAACAGCCGAGGTACTCCGGCGCTTTTTTAAGATATGTAAGATTAGCCTCTACAGTCGTAGACGCCCGCATAAAGTCGCCAACGCCGCCCGGATAAAAATTCCCATTTTCGAGCGGATACGTCCCATCCGTATACTTCACCGCCGAATAAAACGCATTACAGCCATTGGCCGAGCCGTTTCCCGGACAGGCATGATCACTATCGAGAATGCTCTTGTTGAAAAAGGCCAAAGACGCATGCGACCACTCTCCATCTGTGTCTTTGGCTGTACTATACGCTCTACAGCCAACCGTATCAGCCGTGCACTCGCCGTACTCGAGCGTGCGCGACAGGTACGAAGCTTGATTGCCTGTTTCATCGTTCGTATACGTTTTACAGGTCGCGTACTGTTCCTCACAACTCTCTCCCGGAATCCGCCAGACATTTTTTTCTTTGGTGCAAAAGCCAAATTTGCCTTGGCACTTGCCGGTCGAATCCTCAAGCACGCAGGTGGCGAGATCCACGCATTCAGCTCGGCGGACCGGACCTGACGGGTCAACGAGCTCCGGCCCGTTTACCTGCGCGTAGCACTGCATATCAGGGACTTTCAACACCCAATTTGGATTCAGAAGATGGCAAAATTGCGAAGCCGCGTCTAGATCGGTACCGCAACGATCAAAACCATCCAGTACATCCTGCAAGGTCGGCGGCTTATCCGGATTGGCCTTCTGCGCCGCAATTTCAAAACCCAATGGTACAATCCGCGCTTTGCGCAATTTTTGAATATTGGAATAGCAATAAGCATTGGCAAAACACCGCGTATTGGTATTTTTTACCTCATTCCGCGGCGAAATAATCGGCCAATCCCCATGAAGCAAACCGCGCCCAACCGCCTCGGCGATGGTTAAGGGCGGCAAGCCCTGCAGGCGATCATGATCCAGCGCCGCGCGGAAATCCGGATCGATCACGCAGTTGTCAAGTCCCGGCCGATCCGGACACGTGGCAAAATTGTTAATCATGTCAAAGCCGAGCGGCTTCTCAAGCCGCGGCGCGAACAGACGAGAAAACGCTTGAGCGACTGCGTGGCCGGTGTTCTGTATAATCCCGAACACATCAGGCGAAAAGCCGCCGGCCGAAGGAGTGCTCGGCAATAGGCCCTGGGTCAGAAGGCGTTTGAGAAGCTGGGAGGTAAGCGTGTTTAAAAAGACGGTCGCGACGTTGGGAAGCATTACCTCGATCGCCGCGTCATTATAGGCGGCGGCCAATTGCTCCGCAGTTAGAGCCTTGCGGTCAGTGGCTGACAATCCCTTCAGTTCTTCATCAACCAATGATGCCGGCGTTTTAATTTTGCCGGTGATGGCGTCGGTCAGGGGCTCCACGCCGCCGCCTTCTAGGCGTTGATTTTTCGCTCCATCGGTCACAGAGGCCTGGAGCGCATCCACTCTGCCGATCGCGCCAAGAGCCAGGCCAAAATCAGAATTTTTAACTGACAGATTCGCGCTGAACTTTTCGGCAATAAACTTTGCTGCATTACCACCAAACTTAGCGGCAAATTTGTTGGGGTCCCAAGCATTCGTGAACTGCTGCCAGGTACAATCTGGCTGGGGCGATCCAATACCATTCAAATTGCCGATGCCAATCTGCAAGAATACCTGAAAGTTCAAGCTCGGAAATTGACAAAGGTTAAGGCCAAACGGTTTACCCAATTCACTAATTCCATCAGCCGCAGCATCTCCGGCCGTATCAACCAAAAAATCACCAAACCCCTTTTCGGCAATCAGGGACTTTTGCCCGGGCCCAGCGGTCGCGATAAGGACAGCGGTCTCGTACGCAATTTTGTTGAGAAAAAAGGTGGTGGCTTGGATAAGCGCCCCCTTGGCCGATATCTGCGCCGCGACTTTGAGTTTTTCCCCAATATCCTTGATGGTTCGCTCAATGTCCGATACCACTGTTACGGTCAATTGCGCGTGCGCCGGGGCTGGGATAAAAAAACCAAAAAGTTGGGCGCTGATAAACAGGGTAACCAAGAGCAGGACAGAAATTTTTTTGTTGGGGCTGTGGGGCATAATTTCACCTGAGCACCTAAGCACACGGTGTTACAGTGCTCATGTGTTCAGGTGCTAGGGTGCTAGGGTGACGAAACCAACTCCTTCGCAATCGATAATAATGTCGCGTCATCAATCTTTTCCAATTCTTCGGCTTTCATTTTCCCGGTCTTCATAATGAGCTCCCGAAGCGCGCGTGGATCACTGGCCAGGGTATCCATATCAAACGCTGGCGCGGCCGCGGCAGGAAGACCAGACAAAATATCCGCCGCGCCCTCGACATTTTCCAAAATCGGCGATACCGGCAATGCCGGATCCGGCGCTGGCGACTCCTCTCCCGCCGCAGAACAGCTCTGCCCCTCGA
>JBBTRO010000020.1:0-2837 GCA_038065155.1 Patescibacteria group bacterium | reverse complement strand
CCTTGTCAGAGATGCCATCGGAATCGGTATCGGGCAAATACGGACTCGTCTGATAAAAATTTAATTCTTCATAATCATTCAGGCCATCGTGGTCAGTATCAATCTGCTGTAGTTTTGTTTTTTCATCCGCATATCTGACTTTGGCGGGAGTCTCACCGGGGCGTAAAACAAACGGGCCGTACAAAGTATTGTGAAGCTGTAACCAGCCGAGACCAATCGTAAGCAGGCCAAAAGCAAGTAAAAAAAACGCGCCCATTTTTTGTTCACGGGAAAATTGATGACTTCTCGATAAGCCCATCGTCATACTGTGAATAGTATAGCAGAAAAGAAAAGATGAGTGAATGTGTGGATACTCTTTGTCACTTGAGCACCTGAGCACCCCAGCACCTGAGCACTTGTTTCCATTGCTCAACGGTAAGTTCTTCCGCCCTTATCTTTTCATTCCCAGCCACTTCTTTTAGCACAGCCTTAACATTGATCGGGTCAAGCTGAAGCCCGGCTGAGAGATTGTGCCACAGTTGTTTGCGTTTTTGCGAAAACCCCGCCCGAACAACACGGAAAAAGTGTTCGGTCTCAACCAGGTGCTCAGGTGCTTGGGTGCTGGGATGCTGGGGTGTAATCGCCACCACCGCCGAATCCACCTTCGGCCTCGGCCAAAATGCTCCGGCTGGGACGCGCGCGACAATGCGTGGCTCGCCATAGTACTGAACGGCCACAGACAGCAAACTCATCCGCGGCGGCTTGGCGCAGATCCGCTCGGCCACTTCTTTTTGGACCATCACCACGATTTTGGCTGGCTTTGGATCTAATTCCAGCATGACCCGCAGAGCGTCAGAGGTGATATGGTAAGGAAGGTTGGCTAGGATTTTGTATCTGGAATCTGGAATTTGGAATTTGGAATTTAAATTTTTTTGAAATTGAGTTAGAACGTTGCCCCAGACAATATCGATGTTCGGATACTCTTTCATTTTTTCTTCCCAATACGGCCGCAACTTTTGTTCGATTTCAAACGCGATCACTTTTTTGACGAGCGGGGCGACCGCGAGTGTCAGAACGCCAAACCCCGGACCGATCTCGATCACGGTATCGTCTTTTGTGAGTTCCCCGGCGTCAATCATTTTCTTGATTGGATTGTCGGAAATAAGATAGTGCTGGCCATATGATTTACTTGGTGAAAGGCCGTACCGCTGACACAGTTCCTTTATTTGTGCAGGTGAAAGTATCATAAAAATCCCTAATTTCTAATTTCCAGTTTCTAGTTTCAAACCATCGCTGGTATACCGATTACTCGCATTCCACATGAGCCACCCCGCATCCGAGTATCTTTCTACTGCATCTATTTGCATACGAATTTTTTCAGCGTCATAAACCGCGCCAAGATCAAATGCCTGAATCCAAGGACGAATTTTCGTCGTTGATGAGACAACATACGGCATTCCCTTTTTCATCCCATTCTCAATGACCACTCCTGGAAATTCGGCTGGATTTAATAGCCCCAAATGCCCGGTTGGATAATGCGACGGATACATCATAGGTGAAATAAAATGAACCTTGTCAACGGCATCCTCTAGCCGCTGTCCAATCGTCATGCCATCGTGCCGCTCCATCACAAACCCAAAAAAATCGAGTGAAAGTTTGGCCGGTTGTTTGCCTAACTGGGTGTTCAAATACCCATAAAAATCCCGCATGATCTGAGTCAGCGGCTTCCCCCCATTCGTATAGACCACAAGGCTCATATTGCCGTCCGTTGGAAATCGAACATAATCAAAATTGATTTCATCGAATCCCAAATCAATGGCTTCCTTGGCAATCGCCGCATTGTATTCCCAGACTTCTATTCGCGTCGGGTCTACCCACGACAAGCCTTTGCGATCTCGCCAAACTCCGCCAGATTTGCTCTGGATCGCCCACTCGCTTTTCTGGGACGCTAAGATCGGGTCCTGGAATACGGTCTGCCGCGCAATCACATATATATTGTGTGCACGCAATTTCTTGATGAGCGTGCGAACATCCCCAAGTCGGTTGCGCGTTAGCTTGAGCTCTCTCGCCAACGGGACATGGCTGTCATAAAGAACAAAGCCGGAATAATCTTTGATATCAATCACAACAGCGTTGAGCTCTGTCCGGTCAATAAGAGCGATAATCTCGTCTATTTTTTTGGGATTACCCGCAGAGTAGGCAGTTAAGTAGACGCCCTTCACGGTTTTATAGTTGAGTTTTTGTTTTTTTTGGTAGAGAAGAACAGCAGGATAGTCGGTGGTGATAAGCTGCCGTTGAATCTCCTTTATAGTTTGGTAATAAGAAAAACCCAGAATAAAAATACTCATTATCGAGATGCCAAAAAGGATAGAAAAAAATAAACGAGACACAAAAACAATTAAAGGAGTAACAAATTGAGCTCAAGCGAAATTTGTTCAACCATTGGACAGCGCGAAATTCGCTTCGGCTCATTTCGCTACTCCTTAAAAAATAATCTTAATCTCTCCTTGCCGTATAACTTCTGTCTTGTCATCAACAATGCGAATGATGGTTGACGGCGGACGTTTCGGCAACTCTCCGGCATCAATCACAATATCAGGCTTCATATCTTTTTTCTCAAATGCCTCAAGTATGGCCTCAATCATATATGGATTCGGCCCGCCGGCGATATTAGCGGAGGTTGAAACAATGGGGCGACCCAACACTTTAGCGAGTGCATGCGCGAAGGGGTGGCTGGTGACCCGAAAGGCGGCGGTACCGTCTTTTGAAATAACTCCCTCTGCTAGACTTCGACTTGGCCCCCTCATTGACAACACCATCGTCAACGCCCCGGGTTTACCCCCATTCGTCCGCCTCGG
>JBBTRO010000019.1:0-2418 GCA_038065155.1 Patescibacteria group bacterium | reverse complement strand
GGCTCCACCCAACGCTTTGCCGAACGTCGAGGTAATAATATCTACTCTGCCTTCAGCACCACAATATTCGGGCGTCCCTCGCCCAGACTTACCGACAAATCCAGTCGCATGCGAATCATCCACCATAACAACGGCATCGTACTTCTCGGCCAAATCACAAATCTCTTTCAGTTTCGCGACTTCTCCATCCATACTAAAAACCCCATCCGTGGCGATCATTCGGAAGCGTTTGTTCTGCGACGCATGCAACGCTTTTCCAAGCTCTATCATATCGCTATGCGCATAACGGTAGCGTTCGGCTTTGCACAGTCTGATGCCATCAATAATCGACGCGTGGTTGAGTGCGTCGGAGATAACCGCGTCTTCTTCTCCCAGAAGCGTTTCAAACAAACCGCCGTTCGCGTCAAAACAAGAAGAATAAAGAATGGTATCTTCCATCCCCAGAAAATCACTTATCGTTTGCTCCAGCTCTTTATGCTGTGTCTGTGTTCCGCAGATAAAACGAACCGAACTCATGCCATAACCCCACTCATCAAGCGCCTGGTGCGCGGCCGAGATAACTTCAGGATGATTGGCGAGCCCCAAATAATTATTGGCACAAAAATTAAGAACTGACTGGTTGTTCGATACAATATTCACGCTCTGCACCGAGCTCAAACGACGCTCGTCTTTGGTTAGACCGTTGTTTTCGATTTCTTGGAGCGCGTTAAGTAAGTGATTTTTGATTTGGGTGTACATAAATATCCTTAAAATTTATTGTTTTATATTCTCCTCCCTCGTAGGGAGGAGCCAGAGGAGGGTCTCAACGAGGGTAGAATTTAAAACCTTTCTTTCCCCACCTACGTTTCTGACTCCGTCCAAATTTGGTGGGATCAATAGTCTAGCTTCAATCATTACACGCGCTGAGACCCCACCCAACCCTCCCCTACGAGGGGAGGGAAATTAATTATTTCCAAAACTCAAACACAACTTTTGGATAGTCTTTCAATGTTTGCTCAAACGTCTCACGATCAAATTCTTGAAATTTCACAATCGAACCAGTACAGCCTTTCAAAACATGCGTTTTTAATTTCTCCTGAATACCGTTTTGCGTGTCTTCAAGAAGCGCTCTCGTTGTTTCCCAGGTTTTCCAAATCTGCCGGCCAATCACACAGTGCATCTGAATTCCATTTCGAATCACTCGTTCAAAATCTTCGAATATAAAATCACCCGCTTTTAATCCAAAGTACACCACATGCCCGCCGCGCCGGGTTGACTGAATCGCGTTATTCACCGACGAATTAAACCCAGCCATTTCCAAACTAACGTCCACACCAACCCCGTTAGTAAACTCTTTTATTCGAAGAATAGTTTCTTCGTCATGCCGCCAAGATTCAGCCTTTGTCGATGCTGTCGGAATGATCATTTCATCTGCGCCAACCGCTTTCGCTAGTTCGGCATTGGCTCCATTTGGTTCAATACCAATGATGCGTTTGCACCCGAGGCCCTTCGCCACCATGATCGCCATCATGCCAATCGCGCCACAGCCAAACACTGCAACCGTCTTATCTTTGAGCGGAGTTTGGGTGCAGGCATGCACCGCATTGCCGAATGGATCCTGAATGGCGGCCACGCGCGGATCAATTTTCTGAATATCAGTTGGCCAAAGCACTCGAGCTGGCAATTTTGCGTATTCGGCAAAACAGCCATCTTCTGAAATTCCGATAATACTATCTTTGACACACACGTGCTTGTCCCCGGCTACGCACTGATAACACGTTCCACATGTATTATGAGATTCAGCCGATACGATGTCGCCCGGACGAATACCATATTTTTCTATCACGTCTTGTCCGACAGCTACGACTTCCCCGAGCATCTCATGACCCATAATGCGTACTGACTTATTTTCCTTTTGCAACCGGGACTCAATCAGTTCGCCAAATGCCTGCCGTGCCCAAATGCCACGGTCAGAACCGCAAAAGCCAGCATATCTCAATTTTATGATTGCCATGGCCGTGTCAGACGAACCAAGCGATGGCTTTGGCAAATCGGTAAGCCACATGCCGCGTGTATTCGACCATCCGCCTTTTGTGTTGTCATAAACTAAAGCTTTCATACTATGAGTGACAGGGATTCAAGATCTTCTTTTGAATTAATCCCAAGCGCTTCATTCGGGTCAATCGCGATCGAAGAAATTTTTTCGCTTTCGTCAATCGCGACTTGAACCAAATCCGTCAAATAATATTCCCCCTGGGCATTATTATTTTTTAATTTTTCAAGGTGTGGCCACAGCCAGTCGGCTCGGAAGCAGTAAAAGCAAGGATTCAATTCCCTGCCCAGTGCTTCTTCAGGCGCGCAGTCCTTGCGCTCGACACTGCGCGTGATTGCGCCGGCGCTATTTCGAATGAACCGGCCAAAACTTTGGAATGGAGCAAA
>JBBTRO010000018.1:0-5461 GCA_038065155.1 Patescibacteria group bacterium | reverse complement strand
CCCTGTCCCGTACGCCATATACTATACACGAAACCCAAGGAGTCGGATAATCTAGACATATAGCAAAGCATATTGATCCAGCCGCCAAACAGGCAACGCTCCCAGACGTCAAAAATGGCCTGCCGGTAAAGGAGGCGAGTTTTGTTTTTGAGCGGTGCTCAACATCGTGAACGATGTTAGAACTGTTTTGCAAAGGACCAATCAATACATTTTTATCCCAAAATTTACTTCCTTACCCTAGTGCTGCTCAAATAAATACGCACAATGTCAAATTTGTTTAATGAATTTCTTGAAGAGAAAAAACCACTCACATCCTTGTTGAAAAAATGGAAACCCAGGGAGCTCTCTGGGGTTGTGGGTTAACTGCTGGTATTGGGGTCGACTCGGATGTGCAGTAGGCCATGCCCTCCTTTCTTTTGTTGAAGAGCGAACAAAGCATGATTCTCGGCGATCACCTTGGCCACATCGAGGCTCTCGATGATCTGGATGTCTGGCGTGAAACTTCTTTCCCCCAGTCCCCACGGCATGATCTTGATCCGTCGAAGGATCTCCCTCACGCTGGGTTCGTAGAGTTGCCCCGTGAACTGATCGAGAAACTGTTCTGCCTGCCGAAGACTGAACACGAAGGCAACAATCACATCACCGCTCGCCTGCGTCACGAACTTCTTGGGTTCACCAGGCTTCTTGACGGTGTGGTAGCCAACGGTTCCCACGATGAGCGTTGCCCCATGCCAAGACACGGAGTACAACAGATTTTTTTGCGCCATTCTTAACGTCCTTCCTAGAGAGCTCCGATTGGTTGTATAGCATACAGAATAACGATGGTCAATATTTGCCAGTAATCAAAAACAGCCTTTTTCAAAGCTGCTTTTGACAGGACCGCAAGTGTTTTTTGTTCATTTACGATCCTATCAGCGCCTTGCGGTGGCACGCCGATAGGACGATTGCCCTATACCGCTAGCTCCTACTGCGGAAGGATCAGAGATAATCCGACACGTACGCCTAGTAGGATAGCAGTCCGATCTCCCGGAGCCGCTGTGTCAAATACGCACCGGCAGTGAGACGGGTTTCGCTGTTCAGCACAGCCTCGCTCCTCGCGTGCACGAAGAACGGGGCGGAGAAACGCTCGTTCTCGGTGCCGCGGGGTGAATTGACCACCCGGTGCGTCGTAGACCGGAGGCGGCCGTTCGTGAACTCCTGGAGCATATCGCCTACGTTCACGACGATGGAGCCGGGCTGTTCGTTGACCGGCACCCAGCGTCCGTCGCGCGCCTTGACCTGGAGTCCCGACTCCGAAGCTGCGACGAGGAGCGTGTAGAGGTTGATGTCCTCATGCGGGTGGGACCGAACACCCTCCGGTTTGCCCTGAATGGGCGGGTAGTGCAGAATCCGCAGGAGCGTCTCAGGTCTCCCGAGCATCTCTCCGAGCGTTCCCGGCCGAAGGCCGAGGTAGCTATCGAGCGGCGGCGCCAACGCCTGCGCCAGTTTGTAGAGCTCCTCAAAGAGCCCTAGCATGGTCGATCTGAACACCGGCACCTCAGAAGGCCAGCGATTCGGAACGACCCCCGGTGCATCCTCGTCTCGCACATGCCAGAAGCGTTTGAGGTCTCCTTTCTTCGAAGTCTTGGCGTGCTCGACACCAAAGCTGGCGAAGCCGGTGGTCCTCCCGTTCTCCGGTGTCTCATATTTGGTGAGTACCTTGTCCGGATAGCGGAAGATCTGCCTCGCGACATCGTAAGCTGAGTCGAGCAGGTCGGACGGGATTCCGTGATTCACGAGAACCACGAACCCGATCCCTTCCAGCGCTTCTCCGAATGCGGCCGCGAATCGCCCGAAGTCGCCATTTCGGAGCATGTTCATGTCCAGGGTCGGGACGTACGTCAACATCTTCATCTGGTTTTCTCCTCTTCCTCTCTGATTGTGCAACCGTCTTCTACGGAGAAGATTGCGAGCATATGCTAAAGAAATTTCCAACTAAAGTCAATGGCACTATAACCTGGCATAAAAACAATGGTTATGTTTCAATAATAAATAAGAGAGTGTTAAAAAAGATCATAATTTTGACTTTATGACAATACCAAAATGGCAATTGGAGGAAATCAAACACCCAGGCGGTCGCCCGAGGCTTTGGAGCAATCCAATTGAGCTAGAAGACAAAATTGAACAATATAGATAAGAATGTGAAGCGAAAGACGAACCCTTTAGCATGTCTGGATTAGCAGTTGCTTTGGGCTGCGACAGCTCAAACGGCGGCGGTGTAAAAAACGCTGTCTCAGAACCGATTTTTGTAGCATTTGATGATCGAGATTCCGCGAATGAAGGCCCAAAAAAAGGACCGCTTGGTCCTCTCTTCGGGGGCTGTTGCCCCATTTTGCTCCGAGGGCGGGGATCGAACCCGCGGCCAAGAGATTAACAGTCTCCTGCTCTACCGCTGAGCTACCTCGGAATATGCCAACATACTACCACAAGTTTTTTTACGATTCAAGAGCTTGGAAGCAGCACCCCTAACGCGACTATACCAATTCTTGAATCTTCCAAAAGATCTCCAAACCCTCTGGCGAAAAAGCAACTGGCACAAATCGTTTTTTATCCGCTTCACCGAGCGTCAATAACTTCTCGATCGGCCATGCTTCGAATCCAATCCCTTCCCCCTCTTCTACCTGCAAATCTTTAATATCGCCATTGTAATGATACGCATACATTGTCTTCAAATCATTGTTGATTCTACCGGTACGAGCATCGGTATACACCACCTGAAAAGTACGAATAAAGATCAGCTGTTCTGTTGACACTGTGAGTCCGGTTTCTTCGCGGATTTCTTGAACTGCCGTATCTTCGACACTCATGCCCATCTCCACGTGGCCGCCAACGGTCGTGTCGAGTAGGTCTGGGTAAATGTCTTTGTCTTTTGCTCGGTGCTGAAAAATAATCTCACCAGTAGAGGTAAAGAAGTAGATGTTTACCACAGTAATATCAAATGACCAAAAGTTTTGAAATTTGAAATTTAAAAATTTTTGGGTTTATTTCGAATTTCGCGCTTCGGATTTCGAATTTTAACTTCCATCATTTGCCTTAATTTATTTTTGTTACATCCTCATCAATTACAATCGAACCCAGGCCTTTAATCTCCTCCTCAAACGGATGCGTACTGTCAATATCGTTCCACAAATAAATCGGCTTGTGATTGATGTACGCCACCGTCATTTCCATAAGCGTATTACCACCAATGTATCCGGGAATTCCCTTTTTTGTCTGATTCACGACCAAAATGGCATCCGCACCAACAACTTTGGCAAAATGTTCGTCCATCAATTGTTTCTTGATCACATAATCCTCTGGATTGCCAAACCAAGTTTTATAATGTTCCACTACAAAATCATTGCTTGCTTTCATGCGATTGGCGGTGGAGGGAATTTCTACAGCAAAACCAGCCTGTTTCAGCTTTTCCTCAATATCAATTACATCTTGGTAAAATGATGCGCTGGAACAGATGGTGATTTTTGTCATAGTAAACTTCTCCCTCCCAACATATTATCACCACAAAAAATAAAAAGCCACCCGTTATGAGACCTCTACTATGGAGTAGAAATATCATAACGTCGGGGGTGGCTTTTTATTTACTTACCTCTTGCCCTCCTCGACGGACGCCCCATGACCACCTACTTTACGAAGAAAAAAGAGATGATCATCCAAAGAAGAACCGCCACCAACGCACCGCATCCCGAGCCAAGCAGAATGAGACCAAATGCCCGTAAATGCTTGAGCCAAGACGGCGGATATCCTTGTACCATGATAACTGGAACTGCGGGGACGGCAGACATCGGCAGAAAAACGACAGGGTCAAGACCTGCTTTGGTACGATCTTCGATGCGATCGATTTTGTGGACAACGAAGAGGTCGCCATCCCAGTCACCATTCACCGTTACCAACTGATTGGCAAAAAATTGCAAAACACGGTATGTGCCAACCGCATCCTCGCTGACCCACTGGAGCTGGACGAAACACGGCCCTCCCCATGTTTGTGCGTCCAGCTTGTAACATGTCCAGAATCTGCCACTCTGGTCTATCCCACTAAATACCGGCCTCACCTCTCCTGTGTACGTCAACATTGGTGAAATCTCCTTTACGCCCCATCCTATCACCAGCCATGACCTTACGCAACTCAATACATATGCTATTATAGAAAACATCTATGCGCCTCCCCTACCGCAAACCAGGTAAATATAGCCAAACCAAATTTGATCCCCTTCTCACCGAGGCCAAGTTTGCTCAACTTAAGAAAGAACTTGAAAAATTGAAGCAAAAACAAAAGCCGGCTGCAGCCGAGGTGTCGAGACTAGCAGAACTGGGTGATTTTTCAGAAAATGTGGAATACCAACTGGCGAAAGGACGACTCCGTGGGATCAATCAACGAATATTGGAACTTGAGTTTCAAGTGAATCGAGCCGAAATTATTAAACCAAAATCATCTAATGTTATACAAATCGGGCATACTGTAACGCTCCAAAGCGGCGACAAAATACTTGTCTACCAAATTCTCGGCTCGAGCGAAACCAATCCGCAAAAAGGCATTATTTCTCATACTTCTCCGCTTGGGGCAGCGCTTTTGGGGCATCGAGTGGGTAAAAAAATAATAATGAAAACAACCGATGAAGAGATTGAGTACACGGTCGTGAAAATTGACTGAGGCCTTACAATTTGAATCGCTCTGACCGACTCTGGCATGGATTGCCTCGCACAATAGAAAGCGTTTGCGCGGCTGGATCAAAAACCATCGCGGCAATCGTGGCTTCCTCATACCGAGGACTATTCGGTTCAAGATGATGACAAAGAGATTCAGGCGCATTGAGATGATCAGAAAGAACGGTATATAGATCTTGTTCGGTTACTAATTTTTTATCCTTAAGTAACTCCTCAGCACGAAAACAGCGGAAACGCGAATAGGTATGGGCCGACGGATCCATCTGGCTCGTGGCTTTTCCCTCAAAACAATTCGCATGAACCAAAATCTCGTCAGATTTTGGCTTGAGGATTGCGTGCGTGGTCGCTGTCGTCTCGAGCATCACCCCATCGCCATTTTTCGACCCAATTACATAGGTGTGACCATCGACACGCGGAATTGACAACACGCGTTGGATTGCAGACTTTACTGATACAGAGCGAAGAACCTCTCGACCGACCATTTCTGGTGCCAAACCAGGCAGCCGAGCGTCCAGGCCAGTTTGGGAGTCTGCCGTAAGCGAGATCCCCGCGCTATTTACGCCATAGTGAATTCCCCACGCCCCATACGTAAATGCCAAAAATGCTGGCTCCCCCGCAGGTTTGGCACGAATAAGATAAATCCATTCTCGATCAGCTGCCACCCAATCTTCATTATGCGCGTGGAGAAGGTGGCCATTTTTTGATCGCTTGGCGCTCGTCAGGATACTCGTGCATTTCTCGCACTGTTTGCGTTTGCGTC
>JBBTRO010000017.1:3027-7056 GCA_038065155.1 Patescibacteria group bacterium | reverse complement strand
AAATAAAATAATTTTGCCTTCTGACTCGGTTACTTATTTTAGGACTGCCTTGAAGCGATCTTCAAATTCACAGCGAAATTTTGTTCCGGCAACGAGCGAACCGACATCAAGACCGATCACTTCTTTGTCCTTGAGGCTTTCCGGCACGTCGCCGTTTACAATTCGTTGGGCCAACCCTTCGACAATGGCTGTTTTCCCAACACCTGGCTCGCCGATGAGTACGGGGTTGTTCTTGGTTCGGCGCGTCAAAACTTGCATCACTCGGCGGATTTCATCATCACGACCGATCACCGGATCCAGTTTTTCCTTGCGCGCCAGATCAGTAAAATTTTTGCCGTACTTTTCAAGTGCTTGGTACTTTGATTCCGGTTCTGGGGAATCAACGCGCTGGTTGCCACGAATCGTTACCAATACTTTTAACACTTCATCATAATGAACGCCCTGACGAGACAAAAGGTTACTAATCGGATTATTGGTTGTAAGATAGGCGAGGAGCAGGTGTTCGACAGAAATATATTCATCACTCATTTTTACTGCCTCACTTTGCGCCTGCTGTAGGATATACATCATGGCCTGGCCCATAAGAATTTGTCCCAGGCCTCCTTGCATGCCACCGGTTTGTTTCGGCAAGGCAGAAATCATTGCTTGAATATTTTGTTGAATTTCCGGGATATTGGCGTTTAACTTTTTCAAAACCGATACGACGACGCCCTCAGTTTGTTCCAGGAGTGACAAAAAGAGATGTGGTGGCTCTACCTGCGGCTGACCATTTTCATTGGCTATGCCCGAGGCGCGCTGGAGCGCTTCCTGGGATTTGTGGGTGAAGTTTTGGGGGTTCATAGTTGAAGAATTTGGAATTTAGAAGCTAGAATCTGGAATTTTGGTATTTTTACTTGAGCCTCGGACTTTAGTTAGCACTCTAGCTTAGAGAGTGCTAAGACTATAACATATTGAAAACTCCTGTCAAGTTTGCTAGTATTATACCATAGTTAAGCCAAAATATTCACTCTATGCAAATTTTGGGGGTGCGAATTGATGAGTTGTCAAGAGTAGAGGCACTGGGGAAAGTGCGGGGTTTTTTGGGTCGCATGAAGCAAGAGATTATTTTTACCCCGAATCCAGAGATGCTCGTAGACGCACAAAAAGATCAGTACTTTAGAAATGTGCTCAATTCCGGCTCGCTTAACATTTGCGATGGGAAGGGGATAGAGCTGGTTTCTCGTGGTAGACTAAAGCGTATTCCAGGGATTGATTTTATGCTTGATATTTGTGCTTTAACCGAAAAAGAGGAGAGAAGCATTTACTTGCTTGGCTCAAACGATCAAATGGTTGTTGAAAGAGCAAGGTCTGAACTGTTACGACAATTTTCAAAATTGCATATCGTAGGTAGTAACAAGGGTGTCCACATCGTATCGTCTCTAGGGAGTTTAACATACGAAAAAGAAGAAAATGATAGTATTCTGAATGATATTATCGATACTGCACCCGACATCCTCTTTGTCGCCTTTGGCCATGGGAAGCAGGAAAAATGGATCTACGAAAATCTAAAGCATCTGCCAAGTGTAAAGGTTGCCATGGGCGTTGGTGGAGCGTTTGATATTCTGTCCGGTAAAATCAAACGCGCACCTCGACTTTTTCGCATGCTTGGACTAGAATGGCTATGGCGCCTGCTCCTTCAGCCATGGCGGATTGGACGGATTTGGAAGGCGACCGTAATTTTTTTACTTTACAATTTTCGGTCTATGGATAAATCTTTAACGATGTGGGTATTATTTTTTCTAGAATTACTCCTCCTTGGTTACTTACCTCAGGAAACATTTTTGTGGTTTATATACTTTTATAATGATCATCGCTACTGGATAGCATCTGGTACGGCTATTATTTTGTTTGCGATTACTCAATTCTGGCTTTCTTGGTTAAGAAAAAATCGAGCTAAAAGTAAATTTTTTTTGATTTTTCATATCGTACCGTTCCTTATCGCTGGGGCAGGGTATTTGGCGGTGTACGTTTTACTTACATCAAGGGCGGTAACCACTGATAGTCAACCAAAAGTAGAAGCCGAAATTATCAAAAATGAACAACCTACTTTACCGATCACTCCAGATAGTTTGCCAAAGGATGTTCATCAGGCTCAAGTGATCAAAATCCTAGATAATCACTATGCATTGGTGGCCCGTCGATCATTTAATGTATACTTGCCAAATATCCCGCAAACGTTTCAAGAAAAATTTGTCGGCGTGCTTCAATGGAATTCAGACACTCATCATTGGGATAAATTTCTAGACATCCGCGATGTGTTGCCAGCCAGTTCAGACAAGAATAATCCGGTGGACCTGTGGTGGGAAGGGAGGCCGGACACTGACCAGGTTCCAAACTTGCTTGTTGTTGATACCAATGGTGCTGGTAGCGGCGAAGGGGTTGGTAAAATTTTTGTTCCAGATAATATCGGATTATCAGATTGGTATGTGAAAGAATGTTTTGATTATGCTTATGGTCTGGGAAAAGGAAAACAACGACCACTGTCAGACCCAGTTTGCCAAAATGTCACTATTTCACGTCCATAAATTCCTATGATTAAAACTCGCTTTGCTCCCAGCCCTACCGGATTTCTGCATGTCGGCGGTCTAAGAACCGCTTTATTTTCTTATTTATTCGCCAAAAAACACTCGGGTACATTTATTGTTCGTATCGAGGACACCGATCAAGAACGATTTGTGGAGGGGGGAATTGAAAATATCATTCGATCGTTGGAATGGGGCGGGATAAAGGCGGATGAGGGAGTTTGGATTAATGAAACTAGAAATAAGAAACTAGAAATTGGGGAAATTATTGAGATTGGGAGTAGTGGGCCGTACATTCAGTCGAAACGATTGGAGATTTATAAAAAGTTTGCTGAACAACTTATTGACTCGGATCACGCCTATTATTGTTTTTGCACGAAAGAGCGGCTGGATGAGGTAAGAAAAATCCAGGAGGCCAGCAAACAACCGACGATGTATGATGGAAATTGCAGGAAATTGAGTGTAGAAAATAGAAAATTGAAAATAGAAAATAGAGAGCCCTTTGTGATTCGAATGAAAATGCCGAAAGAGGGGAGTACGAGTTTTGTTGATGTAGTACGAGGCAAAGTTGAGTTTGAGAACAAACTCATTGATGATCAGGTGCTCATCAAGTCTGATGGGTACCCGACGTATCATTTGGCCGTCGTTGTTGACGACCATCTTATGGGGATTACCCATGTAATCCGTGGCGAGGAATGGTTGCCGTCAACTCCTAAGCATATTGTTTTATATCAAATGTTTGGCTGGCAGCCACCGGAATTCGCTCATTTACCCCTACTTGTAAACGAGCAAAAGCAAAAACTGTCCAAGCGTCATGGTGATGTATCAGTTGAAGATTTCAAAGCCAAAGGATATTTGCCAGAAGCAATCGTCAATTTTATTGCCTTTTTGGGCTGGAATCCGGGCGACGAAAGGGAATTATTCACATTGACTGAGCTGGAGAAAGAATTTGACTTGTCGCGGGTGAGTAAATCCGCGGCGGTGTTTAATCGGGAAAAATTGGATTGGTACAACCAGCAATATATTCGCAAGCTGGAGATAGGGGAGTTGACGAATGCTTGTTTGCCGTACCTTGTTAATGCCGGGCTCCTCAAGGAACAAGGAACAAGGAACAAGGAACAGTTGGACTTCCTTGAAAAGGCTATTGCCCTAATTAATGACAGGATGGTAACAGTTGCCGATGCGCCTACTATGCTTGGTTTTTTGTTTGCCGATGAGTTGGAGTATGAGCCGGATTTGCTGGTTTGGAAAAAAAGTACGAAAGAAAAAACTAAAGAAATTTTGCTAAAATTAGCTGAATTTTTGCAATCAATCACCAAAAATGATTGGGTAAGGGAGGAATTGGAGCAAAAAGTAGGGGAGTGGGTCAAAGAGAATAGCTTCGGCACTGGGGATGTGCTCTGGCCGATGCGTGTCGCTCTATCTGGCGAAAAAAATTCCCCGGGACCGTATGAAATTGCCGGTGTTT
>JBBTRO010000017.1:0-3017 GCA_038065155.1 Patescibacteria group bacterium | reverse complement strand
TGGGAAAGGAGAAGACAATCTTTCGTCTACAAGGCGCTTTGCGACGTTTGTGATATAATGAGGCCATGCGTTTTCGTTTTCTCATTATTTTCTTTCTTTTCGTTGGGGTGTTCGGCGCGCCTGTTTTAAGTTTTGCCCAAACAGCATCTTCTGACAACGCGGAGATTGAAACGCTCAATAAAAAAATTGCCGAGAGTAGAGAAAAGGTAAAAGAATTGGAGGATAGCATCGCTCAAGCCAAGAAAGATATTGCCAAAAAAGAGCTGGAGGGAGTGTCGCTAAAAAATCAGATGGCGATTATTGACAACCGCATTACTGAGGTGAAAATTGATATTGAGGCGACAGAAGAAAAGCTAAACACGTTGGATTTGCAGATTCAAAAACTACAGCTGGAGATAGAACAAAAACAAGAGCTTATTACTAAGCAGAAAAAATTGATTTCCGCGCTACTGCGTGACCTGCAACTCAATGCCCATAAGTCATCTCTGGAGGTGCTCATGAGTTATAAAACTTTTTCTGATTTTTATACCAATATTCATTATTTGCAAACCATTGAAACACAGTTGAGCCAAAACGTTACCACTTTGCGCTTGGCCAAAGAGGATTTGGAGGCCAAAGAAGATCAAGTGGGTAAAGAAAGGCAGTCTTATGAGCAGCTGAAAGGTAGACTGGATGGTCGAAAGGAGGATTTGGAGGATCAATCATTTGCCAAACAAAACCTGCTGAAACAAACAAAATCATCCGAACAGGTATACCGAACGCTCCTTGGCAATTTAAAACAGCAGTACCAGGCAATCGAGGCGGAAATCGCGCAGAATGAACGGGAGGTGCGAAAAAAATTGGAATCCCAACACAAATTAGAAGAGATCAATGATGGCATTGCCGCCGGACTTTTTTCCTGGCCGACACAGGGGAGATACATTAGCGCGTATTTTCACGACCCGGATTATCCGTTTCGGAATGTTTTTGAGCATAGCGGCATTGATATCCGCGCGGCACAGGGCACCCCGATCAAAGCGGTTGCCTCAGGCTATGTGGGTCGAGCGAAACGTTGTAGTGTTTCATCCTGCTATAGCTATGTTATGATAATTCACAGCGGCGGCATGTCAACTGTATATGGGCATTTAAGTCGGGTGGTCGCGGTCCAGGACGCGTTTGTGACGCGCAGCGACATTATCGGGTATTCAGGCGGCACGCCAAGGACAGCCGGCGCCGGACCGTTTGTAACCGGCCCGCACCTGCACTTTGAAGTGCGCCAAAACGGCATTCCAGTCAATCCTTTGGGCTATATGATCAAAGATTATTGACGGCTTAATTATTCTTTGCTATAGTCAGAATTAATTTAATCTTAATTCATGATAACGGCTATGGAATGCCCATCATGTCAAAAGGAAATGGACATCAGCGAAGCGTGCGCAACCTGTAAAAATTGCCAGGACTGTTGCACCTGCGACGCTAGCGAGGACGGAGAGGACACGAACGATGAATAATGAATAACAAAAGCCCTTCAAAAATCGGGGCTTTTGTTATTCTGGGCCTCTCTAGGGTAATAAATATAGTGTCGTATAAGATTGATTGTGCGACACTATATTAAACTTAGTAAACCAGGTTGAAGGCCCTTCCCTACTCAAACTACTGCCAAAAAACATTACTGCCAAATCGTAAATCAATATACTGTAACTGAGATCTCAGCGGCGAAGGTTGGCGTAATAAAAATTGCAGACGTTGAAATTGATCTTCTTTTTTATCCCCAAGATTAACGCGGATCTCCCAGCCCTCCCTTACTTTTATGAATGCCCCGTCCCCTGCTCCCGTAAGGGCTATATAAGCAACAGGAAGCTGGAGAATATTTGTTAGGTTGGTGTGCCAGTAAATAATTTTTTGTAGCGCTTCTTCTTCCAACACAGTCTCTCCGGTATGGAGGAAACTAGGTCTTGGATCATAAACAATCGGGTAATCGGCTAATATGCCATCGAAATCTTGTCTGGCGTGAGAGTGGCTGCTAGGGTCTACTGTGCCTGTAGGTGCTGATGTCTCAATTGGAGCCGGTAGGTCTTTGGCCGACCATTCGTCCGGCGTTACTGCGCGGAGTAGGTCAACCACAGAGCCGACTGAGTCCACTGTCGCGTAGACAAGGCCGTTGTCATAAATAATGGTTGGCGGTTTTTCGACTACTTCAATTGTCAGGCTTGTCGGGAAGACTTTGTCGACCTGTACTGTATGAATAGGAAAGCGACGGAGTAAAATTTCCTGTAGCTCTTTCGTGTCAATAAGAAGATAATTATTACGCGCAAAAATGCCGATGACTGGAGTGCGCAGGACGATGTCAATGGCATGTAGAAATTCATCTTCAGAAATTCGATGAAGTCCGGCAATGCGAATATTTTCTTTTTTGATTTGAAATACCGGGTGAAGCAAAAGAATCATCCCCATGATGCCAAATAGAGTTAGAACAAGAAAAAATTGCCGTTTTCTTTTCCCCAGCATTCTTTGGCCGTCATTTTCTATAAATGGATTTTTTGCCTGCCGTTTTCCGGTAAAGTCTAAACGAGCGGCTGAACCGCGCCGCAGTCGTGATTGTCGTTTACGTGAATACGAAGACCACCGCATACATTGAGCTTAGAACCCGCGCCAAATTCGACGGCCATTCTCTATGAGCCAATTTTGCCAATAGCGATATGATAATGGTAAATCCTGACAGCGAAGCAGATTCATTTGCAATCCGCCAAAGCCTTTCTTAAAATGAGTGATCCCGGCGAAGGGATGGCTTTGGGCTGATCCCTCGGGTGCAATGCCCCAAAAATTATACCAATGACAGCCGCGTTTTTTTGCCTCTTGGAGGGCAGACCATTGGAGAAGGTATGAACTGGGCATGCGTTTATCAATATTTCTTGATGCGCCATGACGATATGCCGCCATAGTGCCATAATAGATAATAATCGCGGATGCATCCAGTTCGCCGTTTGGGAGATGGGCGTTGAAAAGAAGGGCCTGATTGTGAGCACGAAAAGCCGCAA
>JBBTRO010000016.1:0-1479 GCA_038065155.1 Patescibacteria group bacterium | reverse complement strand
CTTCATTTCCTTTACGTTTATGGGCAACGCTCTGGGCGATCTGGGTTTGTACCAGCTGTACCGCATCGGTTTTGAATTTGATAAGCTGCTGCATTTTGTGATTCCAGGCATTGCCATCTATATGCTTACCATACTTTTCTATCACCGTTTTGAAATGCAGTATTCTTATGCCCTTCTGGCGGCGCTCCTCCTCACCATTTTTGGCAGTGTCACATGGGAACTCTATGAATACGCTTCTGATTATTTTTTCCGTACCCACATTTTTGGTGTTGACGGCTTTGATGTCACCAATGATACAGCCTTTGACCTGCTTTTTGACATCGGTGGCACAACCGGTGGAGCAATATTTTCGCTTCTGCGAGAATATCAAAATCGCCCAAAACCGCGATTGGCAGTTGACAGAGTAACTGAACTGTACGATACTAAATAAAGTAGCACTGTTATATAATTAATTAAATAAATATGAAAAACCCAAAGCTAACAACAAGGCTAGCTACTTTTCTTCTTATAAGTATAAGTTTCCTACCGCTCAACTCTGTATGGGCCGTAACCTGGTACAGTCCAGGTATAATGGTAACTGGAAATAGCCTGCCCGGAAGCGCTCTCCACATAACTGGGCAAGATTTTGCGCCAAATGAACAAGTTCATTTTACCTTTGATGGGGCGGCTCTCGGTCAAACCATGACCGATACCGAGGGAGAATTGACGTATACGGATGCCACCGTACCCTACCTGCCTAGTGACACCTACCAAATTCTTGCCCATGGCCAATCGTCCAACGCTGGAGCAGTAGCATTTTTTTACATCAGCGGATTTTATCCGAGTGTCACCCCCTCCACTTATTACTTATTGCCAGGTGAAGTACTGACATTTTCCGGTAACGACTTTGCGCCGAATGAAACCGTACAACTATTTGAAGGAGAAAACACAACAGTACTTGCCGAGATCTCTACGGATGCGATGGGTAGCTTTACGAATAGCGGAAATATAACCATCCCCTTTGGCTGGATCGGGAGCAACCGCACTCTTCGGTTTGCCGGCCAATACAATGACTCAGCCGAGACTACGATTACGATTGGTCAATTTCATTCCTTGGTCTCGCCTTCATCGTACTATCTCTCACCGGGCGAAGACATAAGTTTCTCTGGCAATAATTTTGCGCCGGGAGAAGCAGTTCAAATCACGGCCGAACTGGATCCAACCATTACCGCTAGTATCACTACCAATGGCGAAGGAATTTTTACTGACGCTGGCGTCATATCTATCCCCTTTTCTTGGACCGACAGCAATCATACGTTTCAGATAATTGGAGCCACCAGCGGCACCAGGGCAGATCTTATGATTACCGTTGCGCCATTATATCCATTAGTTACGCCAAACGCCTGGTATGTAAAAAGCGGCCAGCCAATTTTATTTACCGGCGAGGGCTTTGCGCCAAATGAAGAAGTCACGATCTCCAACACTAGCACACTCCTGGCC
>JBBTRO010000015.1:0-2691 GCA_038065155.1 Patescibacteria group bacterium | reverse complement strand
TAGCGTAATCGTTATTTTTTATGTGATGATTCCCTACATTGCGCGAGGCGGCAATCCACTTTTCACCTGTCTAGTCGGTGCGTTCGCAATCCTATTTTTTTCTCTGTACCTTTCCCATGGATTCAATCGACGCACCACAATTGCGCTTGTAGCCAGCGCCTTGGCGCTTGGAATCGCGATTCTTATCGACTGGCTCTTTGTCGCCATTACGCATCTCACCGGTACCGGAGCCGAGGAGGCCATGTACCTGCAGTTCAGTAATGTAAATTTGGATCTTCGCTCCCTGCTTTTGGGCGGAATTCTGATTGGTGTTCTAGGTGTCCTGGATGATGCCACCACCGGCCAGGCCGCGGCAGTGGAAGAAATCCACCACGCCAATCCAGCACTGCCTTTCCTCGCTCTGTACAAAAGCGGCATGTCGGTGGGGCGGGAACACATCGCCTCGCTCATTAACACCCTCGCGCTCGTCTACGTTGGCGCTTCGTTCCCCCTCCTTCTCCTTTTCACCACGCAAAAAAATTTGCCCCTGTGGGTGATCCTGAATGGAAATTTTTTGGCAGAAGAAATTGTCCGAACACTCGTCGGCAGCTCAGTCTTGGTATTGGCTGTGCCTATAACGACCGCCTTGGCGGCGTATGTGTATACGAAGAAATCAATTTAAATAAGATAGTTGCCGAAGCAGTTCAGCACAATCCTGAAACACCCAATCCGCCTTGCACTTCTTCAGCTCGGCTTCAGAAAGCAGCCCGGTTTTGAGGGCCACGCATTTGAGTCCGGCTGACTTGGCGGATTCAATTCCCAAAGGAGCATTTTCAATGGCGATGACTTCTGATACAGGAAGTTTTAATTTTTTTAATCCCAGCAGAAATGGCTCCGGGTGCGGCTTGCCATGAGTAATTTCTTTGCCCGTAACAATATCTTCCCTCTCCATGCCAAAATCTTCTTGAATCATGGCAATGGTTTTTTGCTGATACGAACCGGTGACCATGCAAAACTCGAAGTGATTTATCTGTAGATGTTCAACAAGTTCCTTCGCACCCCTGATAAGAGGGGGTCGAGCATCTTCATTGAACAGCAGTCTTTTGCGCTCAACGATTTTATTAAGCGTTTCTTCGGTGAGCTCGGCATGAATATCCAAACCGATCGTTCGGATAGCCTCCCCCTCTGTCATCCCTTCGTACAGATAAATCAATCGCTCGGGCACGGTTAGCCCGTACTCAGAAAAAGCCTGTACACAGGCTTTGGCATGCTGGGGCATGGAATCGTAGAGAACACCGTCGACGTCAAACAAAAAGCCTTTGGTCTGCATACTTCATACTCTCATTTGAGTTTTTCTCAACTCATGAAGATGCGCTTTTAGTGAAACAGCTTGTTTTTTTGCTTCAGGCGGTCTTGCTGTGTCGGAGACTGGTGCAGTAGCTCCTTGCAGAGCCATTTACTCAATGTGAGTATCGTGCATATGCTGAAGATCGGCTTTTGCTGCCAATCTTTCACTATCGCTCAAAAACTCACGCCGTGGCCTTAAAATTTCTTTCATAAAAATAAAATAATATTGTCCCCTGCTATCGCAGCCGAACAAATCCTATCTAAGATACTATGAAACTATTGTATTCACAAGTACTTATCTAGTCATAATTAATTATATTGATTAAAGTATACTAAAGTATACAAAATTATTGACATATTAAAGTAAAGGCAATATACTACCTTTACTACAAATCTTCTTTGTGTTCAGCGTAAAGCAGCATGCCCTTTGCTGTGAACGCAAGTGTCTGGGGTAGTACCTGCCGACGTTATGTCGGGGAAAGGTCGATACTACGCTACGACGCCCACGCGGACACACTCCACTCCGCCGTAAGAACGCTCCATTCCTTCACGCAAAGATACGGAGTCGAGTCCAATCTCTCTCTTTCTATTTTTAAGGTGCTTTTGCTATGCACAAAAAAAGACGATCACTATTTCTGCACGCTGCAGTGTGGGTGACAATGGTCAGCGTATTGTTTGGTGTCAGCCTTGTTTCGTATGCAACCAACGGCACCCCCTACTCCCGCGTCGTGAGTACTCTTCTAAAAGGCAGTGAGGAAGTACCGCCGACGAATACCGGCCGCACCGCGCACGCCAATTTCATGATTCGCTCAGACGAACAGTCAATTGATTACATCTTAACTATTCCAGGAAATGACATAACCGCGGCCCATCTGCACTGCGCGCCAGTCGGGCAAAATGGGCCGGCCATCGTGACGCTGTTTGACACCGCAGGCGCCTACGGCAGTACCACCACCAACTGGTACAATGCGACAACAACCTGGGAAAACGGAATGAGGCAGGTTCGAGGAACGATTGACATGGGCGATATTATGCCCGCCGGCATGAACTGTAATCCAAATATTCAAACCATGGCGCATCTGGTTCAGGCGATGCGAGAGCGAATGATCTACGTGAACGAACACAGTACCAGCTATCCCAATGGTGAACTGCGCGGACAAGTGATGATGACAACACATATGCCTGACAATGGCTACTATCACGCCACCGGAACAGCGGTCTATTATTCAGATCAGCTCCGTATCACCGAAATCTCTACCAGTACTGGTCAAGGCAATCCAGGTGCCATGCGCACCTTTGTGGTTACGATCAGCAACCGGCTGCTCGAGGCGATTGTTCGCTTCTTCAATGCGATTCGATCGGATG
>JBBTRO010000014.1:0-5059 GCA_038065155.1 Patescibacteria group bacterium | reverse complement strand
AAGTATGGCTGTGGTGCTATCTGAGTGTCGCCGAGTGCTGAAAGCCAATGGACGTTTACTCCTGGTTTTGAACCATCCGGTCTTCAGGGTGCCAAAAGCAAGTGCGTGGGGTTGGGATGAAGCGAACCACGTCCAGTATCGAAGAATAGACAAATACCTATCCGTAGCGCGTTTAAAAATAGAAATGCATCCCGGAGACGATCCAAGCATTCATACGTGGTCCTTTCATCGGCCGCTTCAGGTGTATATGAAGGCACTCCACAAAGCCGGATTTGCGGTGACACGGCTGGAAGAATGGATTAGCAACCGCCAAGGGCCAAAAGGGAAAACGTTTGTGGCACTGGAGCAAGCGCGGAAAGAAATTCCATTATTTTTATTTTTGGAAGCCCGGCTATGAAAAAAGTTTTTATTGCAATTTTGATCCTGGTCAGTTCGATTATTATCGTTGGCATTTTTCTATACAAAAATTTTTCCGGTGTTAAACCAGTCATTACACCGGCGCCCGCTGACATAGCCAAGGAGATTGAAGATCACAATGATGTACCTCCAGGAGTAAACGATACTGATTTTCCGCTTTCCCTTCCAGACGGATTTCGGATTGAGGTATTTGCCAAAAATTTGCCCGGGGCGCGGGTGATGCAATTCGTGCCACAGGTTATAGCGGGGAATGGGCTGCTCCTCCTTAGCCAAACTTCGGCCGGGGTTGTTTCAAGTTTGGAAATTGAGAATGGGCTAGTGGCGCGCAACCAATCCATTTTAAAGGGACTCCGCAAGCCGCACGGACTGATTACCTGGCAATCGGAGGCGGGAGAATTTTGGCTGTATGTGGCCGAAGAAGATAAAATTTCCCGGGCGCCGCTGTATTCGGCTGGGGAAATAGAACTCCAAAAAATCGTTGAACTGCCCTCCGGATCTGGTCATTTTACACGCACCCTTGGTTTTGGGCCGGACAGTCGTTTGTACGTTTCCATCGGTTCGTCTTGTAACGTATGCAATGAAAAAGATGGTCGTCGTGCCAAAATATTTACTTTGAATCCTGACGGTACTGATTTCAAATCATTTGCGCACGGCCTTCGTAACACCGTTTTCTTTACTTGGCACCCAGTGACGAAACAGATGTGGGGGACAGACATGGGTCGGGATTTGCTGGGCGATGATTTGCCGCCGGATGAAATTAATATTATTGGGCCAGATCCTTCGAGTCGCTCAGGACAGGCACCGCTAGTGCCTGATTATGGCTGGCCCGTGTGTTATGGAAAAAATATTCATGATACGAATTTTGATAAAAATACCTACATTCGCAATCCCTGCCTGGAACCATTTGAAATCCCAAGTCATATAGACCTGCCCGCGCATTCAGCGCCGCTCGGGTTGGCATTCGTACCGGAAGATAGCGGGTGGCCGAAAGAATACATTGGCAATCTTTTGGTCGCGTTTCATGGTTCGTGGAATCGGACTACGCCGACCGGGTATAAAATTTCTCGGATTCAATTGGATGAAAATCAAGCCATGGTGGGTGAGCCCACAGATTTTATCGCTGGCTGGTTGACCTCGGATAACAAAGCGCTGGGGCGTCCGGTCGATTTGAAGTTTGGACCAGATCACGCGCTGTATGTATCGGACGACAAAGCGGGGGTTATTTATCGTGTCAACTATAATCCTTAATATAAATATCTATGAAAAATATAGACAAAATTTTTTTCACTATTGCTGTTCTGGTTATTGCTGGTGCTGCCTATTTCGCTTTTGCGATTTTTAGCCCTGCATCGGCTCCTTCACCTTCAAATCCAGAACTTCCCTCGGGAGAGCAACCAGATTTAATTCGAGTCGGTACACCTCAAGTGAATGCTACAGTGGAAAGTCCAGTGGTCATTGAGGGCGAAGCACGAGGGAACTGGTACTTTGAAGCCAGTTTTCCGGTAGCGATTTTAGACGCGAATGGTCAGGAATTGGGCCGTGTGGCGGCCGAGGCGCAGGGGGAGTGGATGACAACCGAATTTGTTCCTTTTGTCGTAACTCTGACATTTGCCCAACCGACCACTGATACCGGTACCCTGATTTTGGAAAAATCGAATCCATCAGGACTCCCCGAACATGCGGCCGAGGTAAGGATACCAATACGATTTTCTCCACCGGTTGGGCTGGATAAATGCCGGCCGACTGGTTGCAGTGGACAAGTTTGTGCTGACGAAAATGTCGTGACGACGTGTGAGTTTAAATCGGAGTATGCTTGTTACAAATCGGCTCGATGTGAAGAGCAGGCGAATGGGAAGTGTGGCTGGACAGAAACGCCTGAGCTTTTGCAATGTTTGGAAGATGCGAGAAGCGGGGGAGAAGGACTGACGCCGGTTTTGTGACAGTTGATGCCAGGCGAGAGAAAATTGAGCGGGTAGTACAGAACCGCCAAAGAGGGGTGGTCGTGGTATTGGAGGATATTCACGATCCTCATAATGTTGCCGCAATTCTCAGAACCTGTGATGCGTTTGGGTTTCAGCAGATTGTTTGCGTGTACGAAAAAGAGGAATATGTGAATCCCAAACGAGTGGGGAAGTCGAGTTCCAGTTCGGCCAACAAGTGGCTAGACTTTACGATTTATCGCTCTAGCGCTGAATGCGCTTCTGCGCTTAAAAAAGCCGGATATCGATTATTTGTTACCATGCTTGACGCTACGGCGCAATCGCTCTACGATACCGATATGACCACCGAACCGATCGCCCTTGTTTTTGGCAATGAGCATCGAGGCGTGTCAGATGTCATGTGTCAGGCGTCAGATGTTAAACTCTACATTCCCATGCGCGGGATGGTGCAGAGCCTGAATGTGTCGGTAACGGCGGCGATTTGTCTATCGGAATTGTCGAGACAGCGCGGGGCGAGCAAAAAGGATTATTCATTGCCAAAGAAAGAGCGAGAAAAGCTGGCTGAGGATTTTTTGAAAAGATAAGTGAATGTATGCTTTTAGATAAAAAATGTTTTCCTTGTTCATCTGTAACGCCGCCATTAACACCAGAACAGGTAAAAGAGTGCGTATATCAGGTTGATGCCGCTTGGCAAGTGCTGGAAGGAATTAAAATTCGACGCAAGTTTTTGTTTGCTGATTTTAAGAGTGCCATTGCGTTTGTAAACAAGGTCGCAGAAATTGCCGAGGCCGAGGGCCATCATCCGGATATAAAGATTCATTACAATAAAGTGATTATTGAACTGTCTACCCATGCTGTATCAGGGCTCACGGAAAATGATTTTATTGTGGCAGCTAAAGTTGACAAGCTTCATTAGATTATAGCTTCCTTAGCTTTTAGGGTTTTATCCTCCTATAAGCTAATGAAGCTAATGAAGCCCTGCCTACCGGCAGGCAGGTATAAGCTGTCAATATGGTCCATGAAGAAAACAAAACCTACGCGTGCGACGAATGCGGTCTTCATTATGATAGCGCTGACCAAGCCGAGCGCTGTCAGGAGTGGTGCGGCGCGCACGGGAGCTGTAACCTGGAAATTACCAGGCATTCGGTCGAGGTCAGAGAGCGCGCCAAGGATCATCTATGACCTCTTTCCGCGAGTCTGTATTTGCCGTAGTAAAAAAGATCCCCAAAGGGTCGGTCTTGACGTACAAAGAAGTCGCCAAACGGGTCGGGGGTCCTGGGGCATATCGGGCAGTCGGGAATATTCTTACGAATAATTATGATCTGTCTATTCCGTGTCATCGCGTAGTGCGATCCGATGGGAAGGCGGGCGGGTATAATCGGGGCGGGGATAAAAAAATAAGGATATTACAAAAAGAGGGAGTAAAAATATGAAACAAAAAAATGTAATCCTGAAACCCAGCAAAGACAAGCCGATTCGCAATCGGCATCATTGGATTTTTTCCGGCGCGGTAAAGTCCATGCCGGAATTTGTGGATGGCGATATATTGGGTGTCGAGAGCGCTACCGGAGACTTTTTGGGGTACGGGTATTTTCATCACCAAACCTCGATTACGGGGCGGATGCTTTCCTTTGATAAAACGCCAGCCGAAGAAGCGGTGAAACAAAATTTGGATCGAGCAATTGCCATGCGACTAGGACTATTTGATCCAAACAGAACAAACGCGTATCGCTTGGTTCATTCCGAAGGGGATGGAATACCGGGGCTTATTGTGGATCAATATAATGATGTTTTGGTGTTTCAAGCGACAACACTAGGGATAGAGAGGCTGAAGCCGCTTATTATTGAGCACCTGGTTGCGAAATTAAAACCGAGGAGTATTTACGAGAAGTCGACCAGCCCTAGTCGTCGTGAAGAAGGATTAAAGGATGGGGTTGGGATATTGTTTGGCGACACAATAAACGTGGTTGAAATAAAAGAGAATGGCATGAAATTTATCGTGGATATTGTTGGTGGACAAAAGACAGGATTTTTTTTGGATCAGCGCGGGATGCGTGAGTATGTAGGGGAACTTGCCAAGGGAAAAAAAGTGCTGAATTGTTTTGGCTACACTGGCGGATTTTCTGTGGCCGCGCTTGCCGGCGGCGCGAGCTGGGTTGACACAGTTGACCAAGATAAGGGAGCAATCGAACTCGCGAAGCACAATGTGACACTCAACAATCTCACGAAAGAAGATAATGAATTTTTTACGGTTGACGTTTTCCAATTTCTAGAGGAGGGCGATTTGTCACAGTACGAGCTCATCATTCTCGACCCGCCCGCTTTTGCCAAAAAGAAAACCGATGTGGTGACTGCCTGTCGGGGGTACAAAGAGATCAATCGTCGAGCGATCGAAAGAATTTCTAAAGGTGGCATTCTTGTCACGTCTTCCTGCTCTTATCACGTTGACGAAAAATTATTCCAAACCGTTATCTTTCAAGCCGCTCGCGACGCGAACCGTTCGGTCAAAATCATCGGCCGCCATCGTCACGCGCCCGACCACCCGATCAATATTTTTCATCCAGAAGGCGAGTATTTGAAGAGCCTGGTTCTGTATGTGGGCTGAGTGATAAAGGTCAAAACAAAAATTTTTCTCCCCAAAAATTTACTAAACAAAATGCTGTTTTAATTCCTTCGTCTGCTCGCGTCGTAAGCGTGTAAAA
>JBBTRO010000013.1:0-2418 GCA_038065155.1 Patescibacteria group bacterium | reverse complement strand
GAGGTGGTAGGGGATGCTGGAATACTCTGCGATCCACATGAACCGGCATCGATCGCTGTCGCTATTACAAAAGTCCTAGCCGACGTTTCTCTGTATCAAACCATTCGTGGTAACACATTGGCACAAGCCAAGAAATTTAGCTGGCAAGAGACGGCGAGTAGGACGATGGAGGTGTATAAAAGTGTTACGAAATAAAAAATAAGTAATGCCCTCTCCTCGTAGGAGAGGGGGAGGGGCGGGGTCTCAACGAGGGTTGAATGTTAATACTTTCTTGGACTGACTATCTTTTGTGGCTTTGTTAAAGATGGTCAATCAACAGGTAGGCTTAAATAATTACTCGCGCTGAGACCCTCTCCTGACCTCCCCCTATGAGGGGGAGGAATTTATAAAAATTTTATGCCAAAACCGAACTTCCTCGGCACGCGCGAATTTGTTACACACAGCTTGCCCCATGTCCACGGACGCACGCTAGATTTGGGTGCGGGAACAGCGAAGTACAAGCCGATTATTTTAGAGAAGGCGAGCACCTACACGGCTTTTGATTTGTTTTCTGGGCCAAATATAGATGTAGTGGGCGATATCCTTCACACGGGATTTCCCGACGGATCATTTGAGACCGTCTTTTGCACGCAAGTATTCGAGCATATTCCCCAGCCGTGGCTCGCCGCGCTCGAGATCAAACGCCTTCTTGCTACTGGCGGCGTCGCGATCGTCACCGCGCCGTTTCTCCAGGCCTCTCACGCTGATCCGCATGATTATTTCCGTTATACAATGGAAGGGATGAAATCTTTATTCGCGAATGAAGGTTTTGAGATTCTGGACAATGGCATGTACGGGAAGACGTGCTTTGTTTTATTCGATTTCATAAAACTGCGCTGGTTCAATCCGTATGCCACGAAACAAAGCCCAGGCAGTGTGCGTATGGCGCGATATCTCGCGAAGTGGGGCTTTACGCTTGATCGTTTTGTCAAAAACGATATTATCTATGGGAATTCGTACGTGATTGCGAGGAAGGTTTGAAAAAATACAAAAAATTCCTCCCCTGTTAGGGGAGGGCAGGGTGGGGTAGAGGTGAGAATCGAGAAGATGGAATCTAGTGGCTGACTTTTGGTAAAATTCTTGTGCAAGGTACAAACAACATGAATTCGTATAACCAAGCTCTTAAGCTTCGGTGCGCAACCTCACCCTGCCCTCTCCTACGAGGAGAGGAAAGTTATTTTTTATTTTTTTTAGCGTAGCGTCAACAACAGCACCCCAACAAACCCAATGAGTAGTCCCACCCATTCGGTCAAACCGAATTTTTTTTGTTCGCGGAAGATAATAATGCTCGAGCCAATCGAGCCCACGACAATGCCGATTGTGACGAGCGGCACCACGACCGCGGCCGGGGCGAGTTCGAGCGCTTTGAAATAGCCGGCGAGAGAGATCATGGCGGTCGCGCTCACGATGATAAAAGGCAGTAGATCTTTTTTGGCAATGGCAAGTTGCCAGTTTTTTTCCACGAGGCGCGGGAAGAATGAGCCGACGTACGAGCCGGTGTACCAACTCAAAAGATACACTGGCAGTGGAATATGTTTTACGGCCAGATATTTCATGGCGACAGTCACCACGCCGCCGAGCACAATGAAGCCGACAATCGAAGTCAGCCACTCGCGGCGGATCACGATTGATTCACTCTTGCCTTTGCCAAAAATAATCGCGGCCGCGGTCGTCGCGATGATGCCAAGGATGAGCATGAGTCCAGAGGTGTTGGTGGGTTCTAGTAATTTCCATTCACCAAGAAAAATCGCTGATAGTGTAATCCCGACGATTCCTGAGGCTGGCTGAAACAGCGCGCTTTTGGCGAGCCCGCGTTTCAGTGCCCGGCTGTAGAGCCAGGCTACCATCGAGTTCACTATGCCAAGGAGGGCAATGCCCGGGATGTACCATGTTTGGTCTGGGGCTGGCGGCTCTGCCACAAAAATCAAGATCGAAAAAATCGCCGCAAATAGAAACATCGTATTGGTTACATGACCGACCGATAGTCTTTGCACTAGTTTTTTGTTGACGGAAATCGAGATGATGGCGCTCCCGACGCAGAGGATGGTGGCAACAGATAACATATGCCTTCAGTCTACGCGAAAGTGCACACCTTGACAACCAACACTTTTTGCGTTATTATAATCCAATGCTTTCCCGCGCCCGTGGTGGGTGTGGAGGCAGAAACAAGAAGGAGAAGTCATCATGGGTGAAAACATCACGCACGCCTTCGCGGCGGCAGAAGCTCACGCGATCAAGAATAGGAAGGGCGGCGGTCTCATGATCCCGGTCAGACACCTGGATCGTATCAGTGCGTTTCGGCCCTCGCTCTCTCTTCGCTTGGTTGGGCTCTCGTACGCACCGCTCGGCATCGCGGTGTCGCTCGATGGGAGGGTCGGT
>JBBTRO010000012.1:0-3240 GCA_038065155.1 Patescibacteria group bacterium | reverse complement strand
ACTTTTCATTCTTAAATTTATCCACCTTTCTTTGCACCAGAAACTAAACGGTTGCAAACTCCTGCCTATGTTCATCCACCCTAGGCGGACGGCTGACCCAAATTGGCAGTGGGTCAGGCATGGTAAAGAACGATAGAGGAGGATAGCAAATTGAGAGAGTGTTGTCAATTGTCCGTTCTCTTGACGTTCAAAAAGAAACTGGCTACAATGCCCTTGCTATGTCTCTCAACCGTCTTATATCCCTAGCGCAAAGAACCGGCGACCGGCTCATCGTTCATGACCCAATAAACGGCCGGGATATTGTGCTCATGGGCATTGGCGCGTACGAAGAACTCCTTGACAAGGCAGAAGATGTTGATAATGAAATTAATCCATGGGATGACGATCATGATTCACCATGGTCAGGCGCCACCGGTCAAATGTCCGGGGCTGAAACGTGGAATCGCGCCGGCGATGTTCTAGCCGATCGCTACGATGATTTTTCTGACTCGACCCCAGATGTCTCAGATTTTTCTTTCGGTAGTCAAAGCAACCAACGATCAACCACAATTCCAGATTCCAGATTCCAGATTCCAGATTCTTCACTAAACGATTGGGACGAATCAGATGAAAGTTCGCTTGGCGATGCTCGCGTGGAAATGGGGGAGTTTGCCACTGCGGCAGAACCGGTTCACAATGAACAGCCGTTGGCGCCCCAAACCGATGACGGCAATGAGCCGATTTTTTACGAAGAGCCCGTTGTTTAGACTGTCCCCAATGGCTCACTTGACGTCCTAGGCAATAGTGGGGTATACTCGCACACGTCGAATAGAGAGGCAACTCTCGACCTTTTTTAAATTTTGTTTTTATTATTCGCAAGAACCGCTGGTAAAAAATCTAGGCCGACCACTCGGTCTAGTGCGGGCAAAAAAGTAACTATATGGCGGAGTTTCAAAGAAACAAACCCCATGTAAACGTTGGTACGATTGGTCACGTCGACCATGGCAAGACCACGCTCACAGCCTCGATTTTGGCTGTGGCTGGCGCACACGGGCTTACGGCTCAGAAAAAAGGTGTGGGTGACCTTGATAAAGCGCCAGAGTCCAAGGCGCGTGGCATTACCATTAACACGGCTCATGTTTAGTATGAAACCGCCGGTCGCCATTATGCCCACGTTGATTGTCCAGGCCACGCGGACTATGTAAAAAACATGATTACCGGCGCCGCGCAAATGGACGGCGCGGTTCTCGTCGTATCAGCCGCCGACGGCCCAATGCCGCAAACCCGCGAGCACATTCTTCTCGCTCGTCAGGTGGGCGTACCATATATCATTGTCTTTTTGAACAAAGTTGATCAGGTGTCGGATCCAGAACTCATTGATCTCGTCGAAGAAGAAGTACGCGATCTTTTGAAGAAGTATGAATTTCCCGGCGATACCACCCCGATTATTCGCGGGTCGGCGCTCAAAGCACTGGAGAACCCCAGCGACGAAGCCGCGTCAAAACCGGTCATGGATCTACTTAAGACCATGGATGAGTATATCCCGGAGCCAGTGCGCGACTTGGACAAACCATTCCTCATGCCGGTTGAGGATGTCTTCTCGATTGAAGGCCGTGGCACGGTCGTGACCGGCCGCATCGAGCGCGGTATCATTAAAATTGGCGATGAAGTCTCGATTGTCGGTATGAAGCCTGAGATTTCAAAGACGACTATTACTGGCGTCGAAATGTTCAATAAGAGCTTGCAACAAGGCCAGGCCGGTGACAATGCCGGTCTCCTCCTTCGCGGTACCAAGAAAGAAGAAGTGGAACGCGGCATGGTTTTGGCCAAGACTGGTAGCATCACCCCACACACCGAATTTGAAGCTGAAGTGTACTGTTTGACCAAAGAAGAAGGTGGACGTCATAAACCATTCTTCAATGGGTACAAACCACAGTTTTATATTCGTACCACAGATGTAACGGGAGAGGTGACCTTGAACCAAGGTACTGAAATGGTCATGCCGGGCGATACCGTCAACATCAAGATTAAACTCATTGTCCCAGTCGCTCTCGAAGAGAAAATGCGCTTCGCTATTCGTGAAGGCGGCAAAACCGTTGGCGCTGGAGTCGTAACCAAGATTCTTGCGTAATTTTATACTGTACCCCACCCCGACGTTACGTCGGGGTGGGGTTGCTCTTTTCTTTATGCCCACAACCACAGCTCCGAAAACCAAAAAGGCCGCGTCAACAAAAATAAAGCCAGAGGTAAAAAAGGATGAAAAAGTCCAGGCTGATGCCGGACCGCGGATTCGGGTAAAAATCAGCGCTTACGATCACAAGATTATTGATGCCGCGACCAAGACGATTATTGATACGGCCGAGCGCAACAATGCGGTTGTGGTTGGGCCAGTGCCGCTTCCGACCGCGAAGAGCAAGTTTAGCGTCAACCGTTCAACCTTTATCAAAAAGACAGCGCAGGAGCAGTACGAAATACGAACGCATAAGCGTCTGGTGGATATTTTGAGTCCCAATCCAAAAGCGATTGACGCGCTCATGAATTTGAATCTGCCGAGCGGGGTGGATGTGGAGATTAAGATGTCGTAAGTGAGCTTCCTTAGCTTTTAGCTTCATTAGCTTATAGGATTTTTGTAAAGTCCACAGGGTTATTGACAAGGATTGAGGTATGAGCTACACTATCGGCGCTAGGGAAAATCAATAGCATTTTGGCTACATACAGATAAGATTTTATCCAAAAAAACATCTGTACCACGGCCGAAGATGCACAGGAGAAAAATTCCAATTTATTAATGCAAGCCACAATATATTTCCGTTTTTTATGCGGTAATATTGGCTAGAAGGGGATACGAATTTTCGTTTAGAAATTTAGTGTCCACTTCTAGCTTTTGTGTATAGTATGAAGTTTATCCTTGGCAAAAAATTGGGGATGACGCAAGTCTTCCGTGCTGATGGAACGGTTGTCCCGGTAACCCAAATTGAAGCTGGGCCTTGTGTTATTACACAGGTCAAAACAAAAGCCAAGGATGGAGTGGATTCGATTCAAGTTGGTTTTGGCGAGCAGAAAAAATTTCGTTTGAATTCAGCGCGGCAAGGCCATCTGAAAGATTTGACAACCGTTCGGGTCATGCGCGAAGCCAGAGTGGGTGAGAAAGAGGCGGAAGCCTTGAAGCGCGGCGATGTGTTTTCGGTCAAAATTTTTTCGCCTGGGGAGCGAGTGCAGGTGGTTGGGACAAGCAATGGCAAGGGTTTCCAGGGTGTGGTC
>JBBTRO010000011.1:0-5980 GCA_038065155.1 Patescibacteria group bacterium | reverse complement strand
CATCGTATTCTTTTCGGCCGCCATTGGTAATAATGTGTTTAATCCTGTACCGCTTCATCACATCAATACACCCGCCATAATGATCCATGTCCGGATGGGTCACGATCAAATAATCAATCTCGCGATCGAGCCAATCCATCGTGCGCCCCAGCGCCGCGAGGACACGCGCGTCTTTGGCGCAATCGACCAGCATATCCTCGCCGGTGGGAAATATAATATACGACGCGTCCCCTTGGCCGATGTCGAGGAAATTGATGAGAAGTTTTGGTGAGTCGGATTGAAAATTTTGAGATACAGATGAAAATTGGGGTCGAGGTTGAGGTAATTGAAGCTGTTCGTCTTTTGACTTAATCCAAATAAGGGCGATGAGATCAAAGGCTAGAAGGGCGCTAATCACAATAAAAACTTTTCGCATAGCGCCTATATGCTAGCGCGTTTTGATAAGAAAGAAAAGATCAAAAATTTAGAGAGTTAACAAAAAGAAAAGCCCCGGAGCGCGTGAAGCGGCTCGACGGGGCGAGAGCGGCATTGCCTCGGGGAGAGACAATTTGACCGTGCCGCGGAGGATGGACTAGGGTCTGTGGCCCAGATCGGTGCGTCGACCTGGAGCACACGACTGGCCGGAGTCGGACATATCACCGTCGCCCGAGATGCCGGGCTTGAATCCGACATCTTCGGTGCCAGCCGGCTCATCCTCGACCGACGCGGTGGGTTGGGCCAGCTTCGCCTCGAGGCGGTCGATCTGCCTCTTGAGCAGAAGGACAGCCTCGGCCATCTCTTTGGGTCCACTATCGATATTCAGTGAGGCCAGCTGCCTCACATTCTCGATCGCCCTAACTTCGCCAGCCAGTAAGTTTATCTGGCTGGAGAAGCGATCCAGCGTCCCCTGCAGTCCCGCAACGAAGACGACGAGATTCTCGACCGAGGCCTTCACCCCGATATTGGGATCGATGATGAAGTCTACGACGACCCCGAGTTGGTTCTTGACCGTCTCGATCTCCCTGGCGGCGTCGCGCAGGGACTCGACCACCACGCTGATCCCCGCGAGAGGCTTGCGGATCAGTCGAGGGACAGCCCTGGCCGTTGCCGTTTTGATGGCCTCGGTAACGGCCACCACGACAGCATTGTTAAAGTTTTTTTGACTGGTTCCCATTTCTGGGACCTCCTTATTGTTAGGTTCCACCAACTACCTCATCCTCGCCCCGCTACCGCGAAACTAGTGGCAGAACAGTTTTGTTCAATGCTTGCTTCAGGAGAGGGAGAAAATCAAAAAACTCTCTTCCTCGCCCGAAGATGGAGTAGTGTACTAAAGTATTGGGTTTGTGTCAAACGTACGTGGTCAAAAATTAAAGTGTTTAAAAAAAAATTCCTCCCCCTCGTAGGGGGAGGTCAGGAGAGGGTCTCAACGCGGGTAATGTGTTTGAAGCCTATTATTAATCGCCAACTTTTCTTTAATTCACAAAGGTGGGCAACCCAAGAAAGGACGAGCTTCCTACATTCGTTGAGACCCTCCTCTGACTCCTCCCTACGAGGGAGGAGAAATTTAGTTTTTATTTTTATTTATTTTTATTTTAACAATCCGATACAAAAAGAAAATTCCTATATACCCAATCACCATCCCCCACCACGGAAGCCCCACTTCAAACGACGCAAAGGGAAGGTGGGCAGTCCATTCGACAACAGTAATAACGTAGCGAAGACCAAGCCAGCCGAACCAAGCAACCAGTTGTCCAAATGGGAAAAATAACAAGCTTGCAATAATAGCAATAGCGCCCAGTGCCATAAGAATCGGGATAGTCCAAAGAATCAGAAGATTGGTGACCGGAGCAATCAAAGAAAATCGGCCGAAGTGATAGAGGGCGAGTGGCAAAGTGATAACGATTGCGGATAATGTTGATGACACTAGCTCCCAGCGGCGATCAAATAGTGGAGCGACATACAGAATGCCAATCGTCGCGGCAAATGATAATTGAAATCCGGCATCCCACAGTAATACAAACGGATTGTGAAGCGTCATGACTGCGGCCGCAAAGACTAATAAATTCGTCGGCCGAGATACTCGCCCAATGTGACGCGCGACGAGAACTAGAATTCCCATGATGCCAGCGCGCACGACCGACGGCGAAGCGCCAACCATAATCACAAAACTAATAATTCCAGCCGATACGAACCAAAACGCAATTTGTCTACGGATGTGAAAGAAGAAAAACATGGCCATGAGAAGTTCGGCAATAATCGTAATGTTGTAACCAGAAATCGCCACAATATGTGAAACTCCTGTTTTGTTAAATGCCTCCTGTAAATCCCCTAATCCACCACGATAACCATACAAGAGGCCGGCCATAAAGCTGGCGTGCGGCTCGGGCCAGAGACGATTAATCTGTTCGGCCAATCCGTCCTTTACTCCCAAAATTTTTCGCATGAAAAAATTTCCCCCTCCTTCGTCAACTTTTTGAATCTTTGGATTCTGGCAGAGAGAGAAAACACCAAGTTTGGCAAGATACATGTCGTAGCGAAAATCTTCGATTTGTTCCGGCGATGTAAGATCACAGCCCAGTTTCAGTACATCTCCATACTTGTAACGGGGATATAAATTTGATTTTACGTATGTCCGGCCAGTCAATGGTTGATTTATGATTTGTACAATATAACGAACGCCATCGATGCGCACATCGGGATCGACCGCAACATAGCCCGTCAGCGTCATTGATTTTTCGTTTTGCGTAGAAATATTATTTTGGGCTGGAAACACTGATATGTACCTTACAATCCCAAATAAAAAACAAAACCATAAAACAGCCCAAAACCGTGCCCCCTTGTCTTTCCAAAAGAGAGCAATCATGACGACAGCTGCCAGTAACGAAACCGCTCCATACACAACCAGAGATCGTATTTGTTTGAAGCCATCAAAAAAAATTGCCTGAACCAGTGTCATCCCGACGATACCCAAGAGAAACGAACCACAAAACGCGAGAAATGTTTTGCTTTTGGAGTTGATGATTCGCTGGAGCATAGAATGCTGCCATAATACAACATTCTTAGAAATAAAAACAACCTCGATACAGAGATTGCCTTTGGTGGTGGACCAGACGGGAATCGGACCCGTGCCTCTACTTGTCAATGGTAGCGTGCTAGCCACTAACACTACTGGCCCATTGGTCCACCGGAGCCGATTATAACATAAAAACCACTTCCGAAGAAGAGGCTTTTATGTGACAAGTAGATTGAACCAGTATTACTAGTGGTTCGCTACCAAAATAAGTATAGCAAAAAATGTAAAAAAGTCAAGACCTGTGTGGATAAACCTAAACCTCGATACTTTTTCCCTCTTCAATCACCGACCATTTCGTCCCAATCGCTCCCAACTCTTGTTCGGGAAACCGATAGTACGGTCCAGGAAATTTGAGAAATGCGTCATGAACAGGAAAAGCCACTTTTGGTTTGATTGCCTTGGCAAAATCAACCGCTTCGGCCATACGCATCCATGGGGCGACTGTTGGATAGGCCAAAATTTCGACCGGTTTATCTGGGACATTCAGCGCATCGCCCGGATAAAAAAAGCGATTGGCGATCATGTAGCCGGTGTTTCTGACAACTGGTATCGTTTTGTAGACAAGGGCATGATCAGCGCCAACCCCTTCGATCAGTAATCCCTTAACCGTGACTTGCTCTTTATCGCCTAACTGTTCCCAGAGAATTCCCGCTTCAGACAACTTCTGCCCCACTTCCGAATTCGTATAAATTTTTGCCACTGGATTATTGGGTAAAATTTTCTGTAATGATTCCACGCTCAGATGATCTTGGTGTTCGTGAGTAATAAGAATTACATCGACATCTCGAACATCATTTTGCCCTGTAGAATAACTGCCCGGGTCAATCAAGATTCGTGCGTCTTTCTCCTCAATCAAAAGGCAGGAGTGGCCGAATTTGGTGATTTTCATAACACAGATTTAAACAGATTATGACTGAAGGATTCAAACAGATTATACAACCACACTTACCAATTTTCCTTTCACATAAATTACTTTCTTCGGTCCTTTTTCATCGAACCACTTTTTTACATTCTCTAATTCCAATGCTTTGGCTTTGACATTTTCTTCGCTTTCGTCCGAAGGCACGTCGAGCGTGGCCCGAAGCTTGCCATTGACCTGTACGGCGATGGTCATGGTGTCTGAGACGATAAGCGCTGGATCATAGGCGGGCCAGGTGGCAAATGCAATACCCCCCTCGCCGCCAGTCAAACTCCACAACTCTTCGCACATGTGCGGCGCAAAGGGCGATAACAATTTAATCAAAAGCTTATAGCTTATAGCTGTTAGCTTATAGCTTTTTGTCATTTCATTTGTTAATTCCATGAGTTTTGCAATCGCCGTATTAAACCTCATGGCTTCGATGTCTTCGGTTACTTTTTTGATCGTTTGGTGCAGCAAGACCGTCAATTCCCTAGTTTCCAGTTTCGAGTTTCCAGTTTCTTTACTTACTTTTTCCTGCAAATTCCAAACTCTATCCAGAAACCTGCGGACGCCAACAAGTCCGTTGGTATCCCAAGCCACTACTTGGTCAAACGGCCCCATAAAAAGCTCATAGGTGCGCAAAGCATCGGCGCCATATTCTTTGACCATATCATCTGGGTTCACCACATTGCCGCGGGATTTGCTCATCTTCTCGCCGTCGGACGCCAAAATCAGACCGTGACTGGTGCGTTTTTTATATGGCTCTTTGGTCGGAACGACGCCGATATCGTACAAAAATTGATTCCAAAAACGAGAATACAATAAGTGCAGCACGGTATGCTCCATGCCGCCGTTGTACCAATCCACTCCTACGCTCCGATTTGGATCGGAGCTACGGAGTGCAGGCACCCCCATCCAATACTTCAGTTTCTCCATCGAAGCAAACTCTTTATCATTTTTTGGATCACAGTAACGTAAAAAATACCATGACGACCCGGCCCAATTCGGCATAGTATCAGTTTCGCGGCGTGCTCCCCCACCACATTTAGGACATTTTGTCTTGACCCACTCTTCCATCGCGGCCAGCGGTGACTCGCCGGTGTCAGTCGGTTGGTATTTTTCAACTTTGGGGAGTTCAAGGGGAAGTTGATCTGCGGAAAGTGGGATCCAACCTGGATTATGATTTTTACTCTTCAAAAATTCCCGCAATAACTCCGGCGATTCTTTGGTGCTAAAATGCCCATACCCGTGCCAAAGATCAAATTGCCACTCTGCCGGCAAATTCTCATGTGTTTTTCTTTTGATCCAAGGGTCGTCGTCGGAAAGTATCACGCGAACAACATCGGCGTGCTTGCTAATTTTTTGAAAATCAATCGGTGTCTCCCAAAATTTCTTCAAGGCCTCTACATCAGCACCTGGCCATTCTCGACGGTACAAATCCCAATCGCGATCCAACATCTCACCAATCGCCGAAGCGACCAAATATACCTGTTTCACTTTTAACTTGCCATGTTCAAGTAAATGCAACGCCGCCTTGCTACCCAGACTGTGCCCGATGATAATATCGTCTTCACCAAATTCTTTCACAAGCGGGAGGAGTTCTTTCATCCAAGACGCTACAGTTGGATGAGCTGCTGTTGATAAAGTCGGTGTAAAGACTTCAAAACCTTGTGTTTCAAGTTGAGATTTTACCCATGGAAGCCAATTACCTTCTCCACTACCTTCAAAACCATGGATAATCAACGCCTTCTGCTTTTTCTTGGCGCAATTGTCGCAATACACCAGCGGAATCGGCTCGCCCCAATATCGCTGGCGTGAAAATACCCAGTCGCGGAGTTTGTAATTTACGACTTTTGTCCCCCACCCTTTTTCAACAATATGGTCCATTATTTTTTTGGTTGCGACATGGATGTCAAGTCCATCAAGAAAACCGCTATTGATCATAGTGCCGCTTTCTTCTTGTACTTGTCCCGGTTTCGTGATTGGCGAGGTGTCACCGTCTTTACCGACAACGACGCGAATGACCT
>JBBTRO010000010.1:2706-3044 GCA_038065155.1 Patescibacteria group bacterium | reverse complement strand
GCTGAACCAATTTTAATTTTTATCTGTTCGGCGTGGCTTTCACCGACGAATAAATTAAAAACTTCTCGCGCGTATTGCATAATATTTCGGTTCATCTCATCTCCGGCGATAACCGATGACTTCCAGGTGACCACGCCCGAGAGCGAAATCACGGCCACATTTGTCGTCCCGCCCCCGATATCAACGACCATATTGCCGATTGGATCGCGAATCGGCATGCGCGCCCCGATTGCCGCCGCCATCGGCTCCTGTACCACCCAAACATCGCGGGCACCGGCCGCGATGGTTACATCTTCAACTGCTTTTGTCTCGACTTCAGTCACCTCAAGCGGCACGCC
>JBBTRO010000010.1:0-2696 GCA_038065155.1 Patescibacteria group bacterium | reverse complement strand
TGCCGAGCATGGCCTTGGCTTCATTGCCGATGGCCAGAATTTGATCAGTTCGTGTATTAATGGCAACAACCGTTGGCTCATTGATCACAATCCCTTTTTCTTTTACAAAAACCAAGGTATTGGCCGTACCCAAGTCAATCCCAATATCATGGCTGAATTTTCTGAAAAAATTTTTGAACATACCTTTGAAAAAATCCAAAGCACTAAATTCGAAATCCGAAACAAATTCAAATTTTAAATTTTGATATGAGAACGAATGTTATCAATAGACACCAGCATACTTTCAGATTTATCCCTTCTTTTTATTTCAACCGAACCTTGTGCCAACGTCTTCTCACTCACCACTACTCGAAGCGGTATCCCGATAAGATCGCTGTCAGCAAATTTTTCACCAGCGCGTACATCGCGATCATCAAACAAAACTTCTATGCCCTGTTTCGCGAGGTCAGCGTACAGTACTGCCGCCCGTGCGATATTATCCGACTCTCGGCAAAGCGAAAGAAGATGAACATGGTATGGTGCAACCGCCGCAGGCCAGACGATTCCATTATCGTCAGAAAGAACTTCAACAATGGTACCCATGACTCGACCCAGCCCGATGCCATAGGAACCCATGATGACCGGCTGATCTTCTCCGGTTTCAGTTTTAAACAAAAAACCAAGCGGTTCAGAATAAAATGTACCTAGTTTATAAATATTGCCAACTTCAATTGATTTTTCTTCTCTAAGCTCGCTCTCTTTAACACCCAGCATGTCCAAGGTTTCTTTGGTGTAGACCTCTTTGTTGATCGCAACACTTTTCCCATCGTGAATATAAATCGTATCTTCGCCGGCGGCCGTAATCGTTTGGAACTCATGCGAAAATTTTGTCCCAAAGCTGCCGCCGCTGGCCAGCGTTAAATAGGTGCGATCGCCAACCCCAAGGCGATGAAAAATATTTCTATAAGCTTGAATTGCTCTTTCATAGTAGGCGTCTAATTCCGCCTGTGTTCTGGAGAAGGAATACAAATCTTTCATGACGAATTCCCGACCGCGAAACAGCCCGCTTTTGGCGCGAAGTTCGTTCCTAAATTTTGTCTGAAATTGGTAGGCATAGACCGGCAAATCCCGATAAGAACTGACGTACTCCTTCATGAGCGACGTAATGGCAGGTTCATGCGTGTAGGCCAACCCAAGTTCTGTGTCATTCTTCAACTTTGTCTTGAACCAATTATCGACCACGGCATCATCCCATCGTCCGGTTTTTTCCCAAATACCGCTTTCTTGAAGCGCGGTCATGACAATCTCTTGCCCTTCGATGCCATTCATTTCCTCGCGAATAATCTGTTCGATTTTTTTGAATACGCGCAAACCCAATGGCAGGTAGGAGTAAACACCCGCCATTTCTTTGTGAATAAAGCCAGCGCGAATCAAAAGGTCGGCGTTCCTTGAGGTCTCATCTTTTGGCGTCTCCTTCCTCGTGCGAGTGAACAATTGTGATTGTCTCATACAAACGATGAATGTGAAGACTGCTGATTCGGTTTTGATTCATTTGTCGACAAACGAAATCCAATCCAAATCGCAACCAAGGCAATAAATAGCGTGAGGCTCCACCATCGCAACAGTCTTTGTCCCTGAAGAAAAAGGAGGAGCGTAAGAAGACTGCTGCCAATTACCCCATCATGAAAACTTCTCTGCACATAGCGAAACAACGGCGAGTCATCGCGATAAAAAAAGTGGTACACAGCAAAAACAAATAGAGAAAGGGTGCCGACGAGCGCAAGAAATAAACTGAAATAAAAAAAAGCAAAACCGCTCAAAAGGGTCTGGAATGGATCAACATTTAACAGGACTAAACCCCAGGCGAACCAGCACAGCGCCGTGGAGAAGATCATGAGGGCAAGATAGTGTCGAAGAGTCATAAAAACATGCGAAATACGAAAAATGCGAAATTGCGAAATAAATTTATTCAATTTTTCGCATTTTCGAGCCTTTCGCAGTTCGCATGTTCAAGTGTATCTGAACTGGCTTATTTATGCAAGATACCTGATCCTGTCCACTTCTTTCTTCCCTAATTTCTCATTAATTTTTTCGACAATTTTCTGCTGGTTAAGGCGAATTTCTTGCGCAATGGCGGCGGTAGAGCAGGTAATCGTCATGGTTCGATTTTTGAGAAAAAGCGGTTTGGCGTGCTTGGCCAGTTCCTCACCAAAAAGTTCGGCCAGGACTGTCTGAGCGTATTCAATGACCAGAGATGACTCGATCTGTTTTTTGAGCGGGCTCACGCTCATCATCTTGTTCGAAAGCGCGTCGCCAAGCGGGGTAAAACTCATACAGGTATACCTTACCATCTTTTACCGGACAATTCCAATTTATACCACCCGATGTTCGCAAATGTCGCGAAAATCGCAGTGGCCGCAAACAAATGCGCTCGGCGTGGCAGTGAAATTGCCGGCATGAATAGTCGAAATTGTTTTTGTCAGTTTGTCTTTGAGAGTGTTTAATTCCTGAGCTTCGCCCAAAAATGAGGTGCGAATATTGTCATTAACGTAATAAAACGTGAGTTTGCCAACGCCTTTGCCGATGTTGCGATACTCTGGCAAACTTTCCGCGGCAATTTGATAAATCAAGAGTTGATCTTTTTCTTCTCCTGACACCTTTTCCTTGCTTTTCCCGGTCTTGTAGTCAATAATTTCCAATGTGCCGTCTGGGAGCTG
>JBBTRO010000009.1:0-8079 GCA_038065155.1 Patescibacteria group bacterium | reverse complement strand
TGTTTATTCACGTGCCGCTGGGGTATGTGGCCTGTGTCTATGATTTTGGTCGGGGCGTACTCAAAAAAGTCTTAACGCCAGGGCTTCATTTCAAAATTCCATTTTGGCAAAAGGCCAAGCTCTTTAACACGCAAACGTTGGAATATAGCATCTCGCGTGAATTCAACGCGGCGAATGAGCGGGCGCTGGGCGACATTCCGATCGCGGCCGTGACCCAAGATGGCAAACGAATCGGCGTCGAAGGCACGATTCTTCTACGCCTGGACATTCATCAGATTCCCTCAATTTGGCAAACGATTGGCGAAGATTTTGTCGCCAAAATTATCCGCCCTTCTGTCCGAAGTCGTATCCGCATGGTGGCCAGCCGGTTTTCTTTCGAGGAAATGGTCGGACCCAAGCGCGACAATGTAGAATTGGATTTGAAAAATGAACTCGAGCGTATTTTTTACGCGCGTGGAATTTTTGTCGAGAATGTCCTTCTCTCCGAAATCGCTGATCAGAAAGATTATACGCGTACGGCGCATGAATGACATGCGAACTGCGAAAAAACGAAATTGCGAAATTTACTCCGCCCGAAAGGGCGGATTTTGGTTGAATGAGGGTGCCAAGTTGACGAAAAGAGAATTCTGTAGTACCTTGCATATTTAGATTCGAAAGAAATGAACTTCAAACTAAGGGAGGGGAGAGAGACATGACAGAAAGAAAGATTATCGGTGAGAGCCCGGCCATGAAGAAGGTCTTTGGGCGGCTTGAGAAAATCGCCGCCGTCGATCGCCGTTGTAATGGCGGAAGACGAGCTACCGTACTCGTGAGTGGCGAGACCGGCACTGGCAAAGAGCTCGTGGCTCGAGCAATCCATGCCGAGAGCGGACGCGGCGCTTGCCCGTTTGTGGCCATCAATTGTTCTGCCATGCCAGAGACGATTCTCGAGAGCGAACTCTTCGGCCACGAGCGTGGCGCTTTCACTGGTGCTATGCAAAAGACCGACGGTCTTTTTACAGCCGCGAATGGCGGCACGCTCTTCCTCGACGAGATCGGCGATTTGCCGCTCTCGCTCCAGGTCAAGCTCCTGCGGGTTCTGCAGGAATGGACGATCCGCCGGGTGGGGGGAGTACAGGATATTCCCGTGACGGCGCGGGTGATCGTGGCGACGAATCGCGATCTCGCTACGATGGTGAAGAATGGAGAATTTCGTGATGACCTCTACTATCGGGTCAACGTAATCTCCGTCGGTCTTCCTCCGCTTCGCGAGCGATTTGGTGATATTCCCTATCTGGTTGGCCATATCCTAGGTCGCCTAGCGGAACGATACCCGTTGTCGTCTCAGCGAGTAGCCGATGCGGCGGCGCTGAAGATCCTGGAGGATTACTCCTGGCCGGGGAATGTTCGTGAGCTTGAGAATGCGCTCGAGCGAGCGTTCATTCTTTCGGAGGGTGAAACACTTGAGACTGAGTATCTCACCGAGGGTAGGCATCCAGCTTCATCAGTATCGTTGGAGGATCCGCCGGACGATGTTCCGACCCATGAAAATGGCTTTTCTGCGATGACCTGGGAATGTTGGAAGGTGGTGGAGCGAACGCGGCGGTTGGCGTTTTTCAGGTTCATGATCGATCTGCATGGAGGGAACAAGGTTCGCACGGCAATGGCGTTGGGGATTTCGCGTGGCAATTTGCAGCGAGCCCTGCGCGAGGATCGCGATGGTGATAGTATATAGACTGATAAAAAGGAGGAGTAGGAGGAAGAAGGCGGCCGCACGTTCCTCGCGGTCGTCTTTTTCTGTTTTTATAAGGATAAAGGTTATAGTTGACAGGGTTTTTTGAGGGTGGTATATTATCACTCGGTATGGTAGAGTGCTAATTGAGGGAATCTAGAATTTAGAGTCTTCAGTGGGTATGGATCCACGTCAGGAAAATTTACTCAAGCTCATCATTGAAGAGTATGTCGAGACCGCCGAACCGGTGGGGTCGAAGTTTTTGGTGGAAAAAGCAGGACTTGATGTATCGGACGCAACTGTCCGGAATGAAATGCGTGATCTCGAAGAGGCGGGGTATTTAACGCATCCGCACACATCGGCTGGGAGAATCCCGACCGAATCCGGTTACCGGTATTATGTCGGACACATAATGATGCCGGGAGTGGCCAAAAAAAGTGATGCACGTTCGCTCCAGGCAATCCGTGAAGATATTACCGAAACAGAAACGGCGATCAAGCAGGCGGGGAAGTATACGGCTGATCGAGTGAACGGCGCCGTCATCATTGCTTTTGATGAAAATAGTGTGTATTATACTGGCATTTCCTATCTTTTTGAACAGCCGGAATTTCGCGATCACGCGCAGGCGGTAACCATTTCTCAGGTGTTTGATCATTGCGAAGAGCACATCGGCGAAATCTATGAAGCAGTTGCCAATGAGGAGGATGTTCAGATTCTTATCGGCGAGAGCAATCCATTGGGCAAAGCCTGCAGTCTTGTGGTCACTCCGTTTGCATCCGGGGCTGAAGGTTTGTTTGTCATTGTGACGCCGTTACGCACAAATTATGCCAGGAATATTGGTTTGGCTCGGTATATTCATGAACTTTTTTGAAAAATTTTATGTCCGACGAACAAAACAATAAACCAAATACTGATGAGCCGACAGAAGATTCTCAGTCTGGTAGCGAAGCTTCGTGCAAACAGTGTTCTGAATACAAAGCTGGCTGGAAGAGAGCTGTAGCAGATTATCACAATTTACAAAAAGAGGTGTCTCGACAGAGGAGTGATTGGGCGGCCATGAGCGAACTTTCTGTCATTGAGGATTTTCTGCCAGTTTACAGCAATTTCAAGAAGGCCTTTGTGGCTGTACACGAAGAAACATCGTGGGTCAAAGGTATTGGGTTTATCATGAAACAATTTCAAGACGTTTTGAAAAATCACGGGATCGAAGAAGTGAGAACTGTGGGCGAGGTATTTGACGCTGGACACCATGAAGCTGTGGGAGAAGAAATATCAGATATGCCAGGCCAGACCATTGTCAGAGAAGTAGAAGCAGGGTATACCATGCGTGGCAAGGTGGTGAAGGTGGCAAAGGTGGTTGTGGCGAAATCAGAATCCTAATTTATAATTCCTAATTCTTTTTTATGAACAATGGCCGGTTCCTCCAATTTATCTCTGCTCTGTTCGTGACGTGTTTAATTATATCGAACATTATTGCCGTCAAAATTGGCGCGTTTGGCAGTTACTTTCTGCCAGTTGCGGTGATTCTTTTCCCTCTGACGTATGTGATCGGCGATGTCCTGACCGAAGTTTACGGTTATGCCGTCGCACGGCGCGTAATTTGGACCGGATTTTTGTGCAATCTTGTTGCAGTATTGGCCATTTGGATCAGCATTCAGATACCAGCCGCACCATTTTTTCCCAATCAAGACGCATTTGCCACTATTTTAGGTTTCACCCCCAGACTTCTAGCGGCTTCATTTGTGGCGTACTTGATTGGACAGTTCGCTAATTCGGCGGTTTTGGCGAAGCTCAAAGTAAAGACTGGTGGCAAGCATTTGTGGTCGCGTACGATTGGTTCGACTATCGTCGGAGAAGGACTGGATTCGCTTATTTTTATTGTGTTGGCGTTTGCGGGTACAATGCCTGGGAATGTGATCGGTACACTTGTTTTGACTCAATGGGCATTTAAAGTGCTGTTTGAAACAGTGGCGACGCCGGTTACATACGCAGCTGTTGGTTATTTGAAGCGAAAAGAGGGGATTGATGTGTATGATCGGGACACGAGCTTTAGTCCAGTGAAGTTTTAAGAATTCAGTTAAAATTTCTCCTCCCTCGTAGGGAGGAGTTAGAGGAGGGTCTCGATGCTGGCCGAAGTTGAGACCTTACCCTGACCCTCCCCTACGAGGGGAGGGAAATTGAACATAATATGCCAACACAACGAGAGGATCTTGAACAATTGACGAAACTAGGCCAAGCAGCAAAAGCTGAACGCTCCCTAGAAGTCTTTCCGAACCACGCGCCAGGTGAAATTGAAGTTGTGCTGCATTGCAGTGAGTTTACCTGCCGTTGTCCCCTCACTGGCCAACCGGATTATGCAGAAATTTTGATTACGTACCTGCCGGATAAGTACGTAGTCGAGTCCAAATCCATGAAATTGTATCTGGAAACCTATCGGGACGAGGGAGTATTTCATGAACATTTGGCGGTCGATATAGGAAAAGATTTTGTGAAGTTTGTAAAACCGCTGAAATGCGAAGTTACTGTAAAGTTTCATGTTCGAGGTGGGATCGCTATTGACGCGGCGTGGTCTTACCAAAAGTAATTTTTAATCTTCAGCCCTGATCTACGACAGTCGCTGGAGAAGGAGATTAGTATGTCAATCGTCCGCTGGTCTCCCATGTGGGACCCATTTGAAGAAATGGAAGCGATGATGAATCGTCTTCCAGTAATGTCTGGCGCGCCAAAAGGATTTGTGCCGGCAATGGATGTCTATGAAACCAAAGATGTCGTGATGGTGGAAACTCCGCTCGCTGGCGTTAATCCAAACGACGTCAAGATCACCGTCGAAAACGGCGTTTTGACCGTCCAGGGCGAAAGTAAAAAAGAACATGAACTGGATGAAAAAAATTATTACCGCAAAGAAGTTCGGAGTGGTTCATTCTTCCGACAAGTTGCTTTGCCCGCGTCGGTAAAGGAGGGTGCAGTTTCGGCAGAGTTTACGGACGGGATGCTAAAGATTACCTGTCCCAAATCCGCTCCGCCAGAGGCCAAGAAGATTGAGGTGAAGGTGACGAAGAAGTAATGGGAATCTCCAGTATGAAAATTTTGATACGAGAGTATAAGCCAACCGACAAAATCGTATTGATACGCTGTGTCGAAGCCCTACAAGATTACGAGATCAACATTGATAATCTCAAGAGAAAGCGCCGGTTGCCGGCTTATGGTAAGTATTTTACGAATCAGCTTTTAAGAAGAGTGAGAACAGAAAAAGGAAAAATATTTTTGGCCGTTGATCAAGATAAAGTATGCGGGTATGTCGTCGGGACGGTTGCTAAGCAGACAAAAGAAAGTCTGTTAAAAAAGGTTCCTTCAAAGTTTGGCTACGTGGTTGAGCTGTACGTTGATCAGAGCCTGCGTAGGCAGAGAGTTGGGCAGAAACTAATGAAAAAGATGGAAGAATTTTTTGAGAAGGAGCACTGCACCGTAATTACGGTTGGCGCGATGGTAGTGAACACTGGTGCCAGAAAATTTTATAAAAAGCTTAAATACGTAGATAGAAGTGTTGAGATGATAAAAATTATTTGATTCATATTATTCATAAATTCTGACACATAATTATTATCCATATGCCAAAAATACTCGGTATTGACCTCGGTACGACCAACTCTTGCATGGCCATCATCGAAGGCGGCCAGCCAAAGGTACTGGAAAACAAAGAAGGGTTTCGTACGACACCATCAGTCATTGCTATGTCAAAGACTGGCGAGCGGCTAGTCGGCCAGTTGGCCAAGCGACAATCGGTAACGAATCCAAAAAACACGCTGTATTCAATCAAGCGCTTGATTGGTCGCGCAGCTGGGGATAAAGAGGTGGCACTCACGAAGTCGGTGTCGCCGTTTGAAATTATTGCTGATGGACAGAAATTAAAAGTGAAAATGGGGGACAAGGAATACACTCCGCCCGAAATTTCCGCGATGGTGTTGCAAAAACTCAAAGCTGACGCTGAAGAGAAGTTGGGCGAGAAAATTACCGAAGCGGTCATTACTGTACCTGCATACTTCAACGATTCCCAGCGCCAGGCAACTAAAGACGCGGGCGAAATCGCAGGGCTCAAAGTCCTCCGTATTATTAACGAGCCGACCGCGGCCGCGTTCGCGTATGGATTTGATAAAAAGAACGATCAGAAAATCGTCGTCTACGATTTGGGCGGCGGCACATTTGACGTGTCAGTCTTGGAGATTTCTCATGACAAGGAGTCCAATCAATCAACCGTCGAGGTGAAAGCAACCAATGGTGATACGCATCTGGGCGGTGATGATTTCGACAAGCGCATTATTGAGTGGATTTTGGCAGAGTTTAAGAAGGTTGAGGGCGTTGATCTATCAAAAGATCCACTGTCGCTTCAGCGAGTAAAAGATGCCGCTGAAAAAGCAAAAATTGAACTTTCGAGCACTCCTGAAGTGGAGATAAATGAACCCTTTATTACCTCGACTGCCGATGGACCCAAACATTTGAACATCAAACTTTCTCGCGCCAAACTCGAAGAAATTGTGATGGACTTGGTCGATAAAACCATGGGCCCGGTTCGTCAAGCGCTGGCTGATTCTGGCTTCAAAAAAGAAGAGATTCAAGAAGTGGTCATGGTTGGCGGGATGACGCGGATGCCACTGGTCCTTCGCAAAGTCGAAGAATTTTTTGGCAAGAAGCCAAACATTGGTGTGAATCCGGACGAAGTGGTGGCTGTTGGGGCCGCGATTCAAGCCGGACAGCTTCAGGGAGATCTGGGTAAAGAAATTTTGCTTCTGGATGTGACACCGCTTTCACTTGGTATCGAAACTATGGGCGCGGTATCAACCAAGCTTATTGATCGCAATACCACCATTCAAACGAGTAAATCACAGACATTTTCGACCGCGGCCGATAATCAGCCGAGTGTCGAAATTCACGTGCTTCAGGGCGAGCGCGAAATGGCAGCTGATAACAAATCACTTGGAAGATTCATGCTTGACGGCATCCCGCCAGCGCCTCGCGGTGTACCACAAGTTGAAGTCACTTTTGATATCGATGCCAATGGTATCGTGAATGTATCAGCCAAGGACAAGGCAACGGGTAAGTCTCAGTCGATTCGTATCGAATCTTCGAGCGGGATTTCCAAAGAGGAAATCGAGAAGATGAAGAAAGATGCGGAAATGCACGCGGCTGACGACAAAAAGAAGCGCGAGTTGGTGGATGTCAAAAATATGGCAGATACCATGGTCTACACAACAGAGAAAATGATGAAAGACGTGGAAGAGAAAAAAATTGCCGTGACGGATGAAGAGAAATTAAAAGTTAATGACGCGTTGAAGACGCTTAAAGACGTGAAAGATAAAGACGATGTTGATGCAATTAAAAAAGCTTCGGAAACTCTTACCAATGCTGCGCAAGCGGTGGGAATGAAGATGTACCAGCAGGAGCAATCCGCCGCTAAAGCTTCGGAGGGCAAGCAGGAGCCGCCAAAAAAAGATGATGGCCCTATTGAAGGAGAAGTGGTGGATGATAAGAAATAAAATTTTATGAAATTTATTTGCATGCATTGTGGTGCAGAAAAAGTTATCAATGATATACCGGCTGGCCCAAATGAAAATGTAAGTCACGGTATTTGTCCCAGGTGCGAGATACGACTTGAGGCGCCACAATTGCGGAAGCTTCAAAATCTTCCTGAAGCGGATAAGATCCAAGAACCGGACAAGGATGACTTGCGTCAAAATATACGCGGTTTAATTAGAGATAAAGCAAGGTGGGTGGCAAAAGATGGCCGTTCTATTTTTGCCGATGATCCTGAATTGCAGCGGCTGTTTGACGAGTTGCAAATAGAAGTGCGCGCTGAGATGGGCGATGGCACTATTCGGAAATAAAATTATTTCATGTCCAAAGATTACTACAAAATTCTTGGCGTTGACAAAACCGCCAGCCAAGACGAAATAAAAAAGGCGTTTCGAAAGCTGGCGCATCAGTTTCACCCCGATAAACAAGGCGGTGATGAGACGAAGTTCAAGGAAGTGAACGAGGCGTACCAGGTCCTTTCGAATGCCGACAAGCGCCAGAAGTATGACCAATTCGGTTCGGACTTTGCGGAGCAGGGTGGATTTGGCGGCGGAGCGTCGTGGGAAGACTTTATGCGCTCCGCCCGAGGCGGACAAGGCGGCTTCCAATTTGATTTTGGCGGAGTTGATCTAGGCGATTTGTTTGGTGGCATGTTTGGCGGCTCCGCTCGAGGCGGACAAGGGCGTCGGCGAGGAAATGACAATCAGGTCGATGTTAAGCTTGAATTTCGCGAGGCAGTTATTGGCGTGGAAAAAGAAAATCGTCTCATGAAAAATAATACTTGTGACGTCTGTAAAGGA
>JBBTRO010000008.1:0-1262 GCA_038065155.1 Patescibacteria group bacterium | reverse complement strand
TCGTAACCTTGGACGCCTCGGGAAATTTTCGGAGTGGCAGTATTTCGATTGGGAAGGGAACTGAACTAAAAGAGATTTCCTGCAACTATACCTGGGATAGTCTCGGATTTTTGTATGGCCAAATTACCGAATATCTTGGTTTCAAGCCACATCGTCATGAAGGCAAAGTGACGGGCCTCGCGGCCTATGGCGATCCGCAAAAATGTCTTCCACTCATGCAGAAAATGATTCAGGTACGGGATGGGAAGATTGTCAGCCTCATGGGCGAGGGCTACTACAAACCGTTTTTTTACGAACAGTCAGAAAAATTAAAAGTCGCGTTGAAATCATTTTCTCGCGAAGATATTGCCGCCGGACTTCAGAAACATTTTGAAGATGTGGTAACACAGTATATTCAGTATTATGTAGAAGAGACTGGAGTCGGCAACTTGGCTTTGGCCGGCGGTGTTTTTGCCAACGTGAAATTAAACCAGCGCATCCGCGCGATTCCCGGCGTCAAGGATATCTATGTTTTTCCGCACATGGGCGACGGGGGATTGTCGGTAGGCGGCTGTTTGTTGAGTTTAGCCGCACGCGGGATTCGTCCCTCGCCGTGGCAACAGGTGTATTTGGGAAATGAGTCAAATGATGCCGACGTGCGGGCTGTTTTTGAAAAATACAAAGATCAGATTGCGGTTGAGACATTGAATCAAGAGGAAGTGGCAAAGCGAGCTGTTGAGCTTCTCCAGAAGAATACGGTCATCGGATTGTTTCAAGGACGCATGGAATACGGCCCGCGCGCTTTGGGCAATCGTTCGATTATCTATCATGCCAATGACAAAACCGTGAATGATTGGCTCAATAAGCGTATGCACCGCACCGAATTTATGCCCTTTGCGCCTTTTACCACAATGGAATTGGCGCCGCGTTGTTTTGTGGGCTGGCAACCCAGTCATGTAACGACCCGATTTATGACCGAGTGTTACGACTGCACCGACGAGATGAAACAAAATTCTCCGGCCGTAGTCCACGTTGATGGCACGGCTCGTCCGCAGATTATCGCGCGCGAGGATAATCCGCTGTATTACGATATTGTCGATGGCTGGCATAAAGAGACTGGTGGATTATGCCTCATTAATACCAGTTTCAATGAACATGAGCATCCGATTGTCTGCACTATCGAGGATGCGGTGACGAGTTTGCTTGGCGATAATGTGGATTGTGTGTTGGTGAATGGAAAGTATTTTGTGAAGCGTATAGCGATTAGCGTTTAGCGATTAGTT
>JBBTRO010000007.1:0-1032 GCA_038065155.1 Patescibacteria group bacterium | reverse complement strand
CAAGGATCGTCGTGGTGGATACACCCGGATCACAAAGATGGGTTACCGTGCCGCTGACAAGGGCCAAACCGCTCGAATTGAATTTGTCTAAGTATGAGCAAGTTAGAAGCAAAAATACATCTCCTTGATGCCAGCGGACAGACCGTCGGCCGCTTGTCGACCAAAATTGTGTCACTCTTGCGTGGCAAGCAAAAAGCACATTTTGATCCAGCTGTTCTGGATAATGATAGGGTAAAAGTAGTGAATGCGGCAAAGCTGAAATTTACGGGACGAAAATTGGTACAAAAAGACTACCGCCATCACACGATGTTTCCCGGCGGACTAAAACGGACGCCAATGAAAAAAGTTTTTGACACTGATCCGGCAGAAGTTATTCGTCACGCGATCACGGGTATGTTGCCAAAAAATAAACAGCGCCGAGAGATTCTAAAGCGATTGCTTATTGAAAAATAATTATGATTACGGAAAAGTCCACAACCAAAAAAGCCGTGGGCAGACGCAAAACTGCTTCAGCGCGGGTGCGCGTCACCCCCGGTAGCGGCATTATTACCGTCAATGGCCGGTTATTTGAAAATTATTTTCCGCTTCGTTTGCTTCAGCAAAAAGTCCGCGGGCCGCTACTCGCGACCGGGAAAGAAAAGGCATTTGACGTGTCCGTAAAAGTGGCTGGCGGCGGTATGAGCGGTCAAGCCGAAGCCGTGACTCACGGTATCGCCCGGGCTCTGCTCGCTTGGAATCCAGAGTTGAAACCATTGCTTAGATCGGAAGGGTTTTTGACCCGGGATCCTCGATCCAAAGAACGAAAAAAATTCGGCCGTCATCGCGCTCGCCGGGGTCATCAATGGCGCAAGCGCTAAAGATCTTCCAAGGCTCCCTCTCCCGGGAGTCTTTTGCTATACTAGCCTCGATATGTCAGGCTCCATTGCCAAAAATACCTTTTGGATGACTGCCGCTTCCATCGCCCAAAAGGTGATCTCTTTTGCTTATTTTACTCTCATTGCTCGGAGTATTGGCGTTACCGGTACCGGCAAG
>JBBTRO010000006.1:0-5088 GCA_038065155.1 Patescibacteria group bacterium | reverse complement strand
AGATAGTGGAGTTTCTGATAGTATGGATGCGGGCGGAGAGGTGAATGTTTTTGAAGAATCTGAAAACGATGGAGCCCAAGAGGGAATTAATAGCGAAGAAGATCCTAAATAGTTATGAAAAAATCCGAAACTCGAAATCCGAAATCCGAAACAATACCAAATTTTCAAATACTCAAATTCAAAAATTTTGTATTTTGATATTTTATCTTGTTTCGGATTTCGATATTCGGATTTCGAATTTCTCAATTATTATGTCTTTTCAAAAAAAATCCTTGCCTTCACCAAAACGTGTCTGTGTGCGCCTAAAAGAATCGCGCGAACTCAAAAACATGACCCTCGCAACCATGGCTGAACGGACGCATATCAGCCTAAAATACCTCAAAGCGATGGAGGAGTGCCGATTCAACGACATTCCCTTTGGCACGATCTACCAAAAAAATTTCTTAAAGCGATACGCCGCCACACTTGGACTGCCGCCCCAGCCGTTTATCGATCAATTTATTGCCGAAGAAGTGAAAGCCACCGACTCCCGATCATTCGCCGGCATCCAGCAAAAAAAACGCTTGCGGATAAGTATTCCAGAATTCTTGCGAACCGCCGTCCTGGCCTTGGGCGTCATAGCGCTCGTATTCTACTTAGGCCTTCAGGTAAAACAAAGCATTGACCCGCCAGCATTATCACTCTACACGCCGTCCGATGGATTTGTGACCGGCGCTCTATCAATCATGGTACGCGGCATTACCGAACATGAAACGCAATTATCAATCAATGGAAAAATTATTATCCCGGACAATGACGGTAGTTTTTCCGAGGATCTATACCTCTCCCCTGGCATAAACACAATCACCGTATTGGCCAAACGGAAACATGGCAAAACTACGTCCATTACTCGTCATGTGATTTTGAAAGAAACGCAAAAGGTTTCGTTAGTGGATTGACGGGGTTGACCTTGCCAAACACAGATTATATACTGTAGGCAACTTAATCTAGAGAACGAACCCGTATAGCCTGTCGGATACGCGCCTCGTATCTTTTTATTTTTTATGCCAAAAACATCAGCCGAACAACAGGCCAAATTCAAAGCCGCCGAATCAGCCATTGACCAAATCAAGGAAAAATACGGCGCCAATGCGATTATGAAATTCGGCGAAGCCCAGGCCGCCGATGTTGATGCGGTTTCGACTGGCTCACTATCCCTCGACATCGCGCTCGGGGTGGGCGGCGTGCCGCGCGGGCGCATCATCGAAGTCTTTGGACCGGAAGCCAGCGGCAAAACCACTTTGGCTCAGCATATTATTTCTGAAGTCCAAAAACTTGGCGGCATTGCCGCTTTTATCGATGCCGAACACGCGCTGGATCCGGATTATGCGAGGAAAATCGGTGTTGATGTTGACAACCTCCTCATTTCCCAGCCCGATACTGGAGAGCAGGCGCTGGAAATTCTGGAAACACTTGTGCGCTCGAACGCCGTTGATGTAGTCGTCGTCGATTCCGTCGCCGCGCTGGTGCCAAAAGCGGAAATCGAAGGCGAGATGGGTGAATCGCACATGGGACTCCAAGCGCGTCTCATGAGCCAGGCTCTGCGCAAACTCACCGGCATTGTCAGCAAAACCAAAACCGTCGTCATTTTTATCAACCAAATCCGCCACAAAATCGGCGTTTTCTTTGGCAATCCCGAAACCACGACCGGCGGCAACGCGCTCAAATTTTATTCATCTGTCAGGATTGAAGTTCGCCGCTCGGCGCAAATCAAGCAAGGCGAACGAATCATTGGCAACCGCGTAAAAGTAAAGGTGGTAAAAAACAAAGTCGCCGCGCCTTTCCGCACCACTGAATTCGATATCATGTACAACGAGGGTATTTCCGTTTCCGGCGATGCGCTCGATACCGGGGTCCTCCACCGCGTTGTCAACAAGAGCGGTAACAGTTACTCGTTTGGGGAAGAAAAATTGGGCGTCGGCCGCGAAAAAGCCAAGCAATATTTACGCGAAAATCCGAAACTTCTCGAAATGATTAGAAAACAAGTCTGGGAAGCGGTCGAGCGTGGCGAAGCACCGGAAGAAGAAACTGGTGAAGCTGGGAAGGACGCGCAGGCTGACGCCGAAGCATAACTAATCTTCAATCATATTTTAATTGACACTCTCGCCAAAGCTCTTTAGTATACCTACCAGCCATCACTTTAACATCAAACAAAAGGAAGAAGGAAGGAGGCGTGATGGGCTCATTGTGGTATTACATCATAGCCGGAGTCGGCGGCGGCGGAATTGCGTATCGAAAGCGGGTACCGCTGTCGTACGCTCTTGAGTGGATCTTCGGAGACGTCCATCTCAAGAAGTTAGGCCCGTGGCGCCAATTCGCCCACGCGCGCGACCGGGCGGCGATGCTCAAACCGTGTGCAGATCAAGTCAATGCGCTGTGCGGACTCGTCCCGGACACGGAGGAATTCGAACCATCAAGAGAGGCCATGCGTGACCAGACCGGACGGTTGCTCGCCGAATTCGAAGTGCTCATCGAGCGTACGTTTGAAGCGCGCGAGCGGCTGGCTCTGCTCCAGGAAGATCAAAACGCTGACTCCGCGTGGATGGTGATCAAACTAATGATCACTCGACAGGAAATTGAAAGAAATGCCCTGCTGGATCGGCTCGGTGAGCTCATGGCAGAAACTGCCAAGGCTCTCGATCGACTGGATCAGCGCGAAAGCAGGCAAGCGCTCGCGGTGGTCAGTAAGATGCAAGCAAAACTGACCGGGCTTCTCCGGGAAGTCGCCGACGATCAGCCGGCTTTGCCAGCGCCGAAGACAACGCCCGCCGAACTCGAGCCCGGCAAGCCAACCAACGATGAGTAGCAACCACTGCCCAATGAGCATGCCCGCGAATCGACAGGATTTGATTCGCGGGCATTGCTTATTCGCCTTCGCCCGAATACCCTGCGAGTTGTCGCAGGGATGAAGGGCGAGGACGAACCCTCCGTAGCTTTAGCGAAGGAGGGTGGGCTATGGCGAATTGAACCTGTCTTTAATCTTGATACTGCCGCAGGGAGGAGTTCATTTCGGATAACCAATAAACCAAATGTCACCACCGTGGCGCTCCCAAGTTTTTTTTATAAACTTTAGCTCTGAGATATTTTCAAATAACCGCGGCACATTTTTATCCTGCGCCACGTGCGGCGTGATCGTGAGCATGAGTTTGTCCACGAGTTTTTCTCGGAGTAGCGTTTGCACGATCTCCGCTCCGCCTTCTATCAAGATACTCGTAATCCCATGCTCGCCGAGCCAACGAAGGGCATACTGTAAAGATACACGATAAGCGATAGGCGATAATTTTTTCAAGCTCCCTCCCCTCGTAGGGGAGGGTTGGGGTAGGGTCTCAACGATGGTAAGATTGCTAAACTTTCTCAACAGCTCTTTTCTTTTCTTCGAAGCCACATTCTCTCCCGTAAAAATAATCGTCTGCCCTTTTTGCCGCAACAACTTCGCACCAAACGGCATCCTCAATTTCGTATCAAAAACCACACGCACTGGATTTCTTGATTTTTTACTGCCTCGTCTCGTCGTCAACAACGGATCATCAACAAGAACAGTATTGATCCCCACCCCAATCGCGTCATACTGCTGGCGAAGCTCATGAACTAATTTATAGGATTCTGAACTGCTAAAATCCGACCGCGTATTTTTTTTAAATGCGAGCGCCCCATCCAATGTCGTCGCCACTTTCAAAACGACAAACGGCTTTTTGGTCTTTACCCAATGAATAAACACTTCGTTCAAATCTTCACATTCTTTCTGTAAAATACCAACCTCAACATCAATCCCCGCCGCTCGCAATTTCCTTACCCCTCTTCCGTTCACCGCTGTATTCGGGTCTTTCATCCCGATTACAACCCTCTTTACTCCGGCCTTCACCAAGGCCTCGGCACATGACGGCGTTTTCTTTCCTTCAAACGTAACACACGGTTCGTGCGTCACATAAACAACACAATCTTTAATCTTTAATCTTAAATCTTTAATCTTCTTCAACGCCTCAACTTCCGCATGCGCCCCGCCATACTTACGATGATATCCTTCCACGATAATTTTTTCTTTCTCCACAATGACACAGCCAACCAGCGGATTCGGCGCGACAAATCCAGCGCCTTTCTTGGCAAGCTCCAGAGCACGAAACATAAATTTGCTTTGGATTTTGGATTTTGGCATTAGACATTTTTCAATAGATGCCCCATCTTCTCTTTTTTCGTCTGAAGATACTTTCGATTATGCTCATTGGGCGCACTTTCAATTGGCACTTGCTCGACGACAGTAATCCCATAGCCGGAAATACCACTCAACTTTTTCGGATTATTTGTCATAAGCCGAATCTTCGAGAGGCCCAAATCAGACAGGATCTGCGCGCCGATGCCATAATCGCGCAAGTCTTCCGGAAAACCGAGTTTCACGTTGGCCTCAACTGTGTCGAGCCCTTCGCTGCGCTGTAGTTCATAAGCGCGAATTTTATTCACAAGCCCAATGCCGCGGCCCTCTTGTTTCATATACAAAACAACACCGCGGCCGGCTCCGGCAATGACGCGCATTGCCGATTGGAGTTGAGCCTGACAATCGCAGTGCGCTGAACCAAACACATCACCGGTCAAACATTCGGAATGGACTCTAACCAGTACTGGCTGATCACCGCTGATATTTCCTTTTATAAGCGCAACTTGCAGAGCATCATGCAAGGTATCGCGATACACACGAAACTGCCATTTCCCGGTTTCAGTCTCAATCTCACTCTTTGCTTCTTGCGCAATGAAGCGCTCGTGCTCGTGCCGATAGTGAATCAAATCAGCAACCGATACCATAACTAAATGGTGTGCATCGGCAAATTGTCGCAACGCTGGCAGGCGCATCATCGTCCCATCATCGTGCATAAGCTCAGAGACAATCGCCGCGCTTAGACATCCGGCCAGCTTCGCCAAATCTACCGACGCCTCGGTGTGCCCAGCGCGCCAGAGCACCCCACCCGGCTCCGCGCGAAGTGGAAACACATGGCCAGGACGAGACAAATCTTCTGGTTTTGTGTTCGGGTTCACACACGCCAAAATCGTCTTCGCGCG
>JBBTRO010000005.1:0-2287 GCA_038065155.1 Patescibacteria group bacterium | reverse complement strand
ATCAAAAGGAATCTGGAATCTCGAATTTAGAATCTGGAATTGATTATATTGTGTTATCGGATCAGCTAATCTCGGCCGCCGCTCTCACTAAATACAGCTTCGCCAAATACTATGATACTCCAAAAGGTCAACTTTTTTATTACTCCCTTCCAACCGGCGGACTCCTCTACCAGCAATACGGCAAAATGATTTACCAGGGTCAAAAGCGAGAATACATGATTGAGGCAATGAACCTGACCGGTGTTGACACAGCCTATTTTGTCGTTACATCCTACTGGGCCAATGCCAACAAAATCATCGCTGGCGCAAAAAAAACTGCCAACTCGTGGCAAATCTTTGATGGCGGTGATGTGTGGGTGTTTGTGTATCAAAGATAAATTATCATCCAGCGTCCGGGACACACATGCCTCGCTGGCAAGAGTCCCGGACGCGCCGCTTGAAATCTCGCTATTCTCCACGCTTGAAGCGTTCGAGGAGCGCGGGGAGCTCCTCTTCGGTGACCGCATGAAGGCGGACACCCAGCATGATGAGGAAGTACACCTTCCCACCCACGGTGTAGGTCGCAGAAGCCAGCCTGGCGTGCTCCCGGATATCTCCACAAGTGACACGATCCCGCTCGCCTTCCTCCACGAGAAGAGCAGCTTGTAATGGAACTCGTTTCATCAAGCAATCCTCCTAGGTGGGCAGGGTAGCACGTGCATCATACCAAATCAATAGTTGCTTTATATACTCCCCCACTGACAACCCTGTCAGCGAACGAGTGGTTTTGTCACCCATCACATTGAGTTCATGTCGATGTTCAATACACCACTGGAGTTTATTCATGAGAGAGGCTTGATCTTCCGTCGCAAACGTCAAACCATTTTCTCTCTCCCGGATAAGCTCAGCAATCCCCTCCACATTGCTAGCCAAAACTGGCACACCAAAAGAAAAGCTTTCAAAAATAACCGTGGGAGAATTTTCGTAGCATAGGGATGGTACGATCGTGACGTCGGTTGTGGCGAAGAGTTGGGGGAGGGTGTTGTGATCGACTTTGCCGTGGAGGATGATGTTTGGATTGTTGTTTGCTAATTGCTTGACGTGTTCGAGTTCAGAGCCAGTGCCGGCGATGTGAAGGAAGACTAGAGTGTTTACTGGCGTTGAGACCCTACCCTGACCCCCCTCCCTCGAGTCGCTCGGGACAGGCTCTCTTGGGGAGGGAATTTTATTTACTTTACTTTTATTTAGAAACCCCAAAAATGTTTTTACCAAAAAGATAATGCCTTTGTGCTCTTCGATTTGACCGAGATAGAGAAAATGGATGCCATCATGAGGTATTCGTGGAAGATTGGCAACCTCGACAGTGACAGGATTGCGTAAAACGACTCGCTTCGAGTTCGGAAAAAAGCCGCGAAATTCATAAAAGTGAAGCAAAAACTGGGATGGGGAAATCACCACATTTGGGGAGCCCATGAGTGTTTTCATCGCCCACGAATACAGCTGTACGTGAAAGCCCTGGTAACGCCAGGTTTTCTCTTTTGATTTGCGAATAATCCCGCTTGGTTCCACGAGTTGGACATCATGAACAGTATGAACGTGTCGAATACCTAGACGTCGAATCATCCGTGGGATGAGAAAACTCATGCCCATGAGGTTGTGTGTGTGGACGACATCGGGTTTCTCTTTTTTTAAAATTTCTTCCACATATCGCATCGATGAAATATGAAATATATCGATTGAATGCCACACCAGTCGAGCAAAAAAATTGTGCTGGTGAGCGTCGGTGTAGAAGAAGAGGTTGCGGGGAGTGAAACGGTAGATAACAGGCATGTTTGACCCCCTCCTGACCTCCCCCTCATAGGGGGAGGAAAAAGTTGTTTTGGGCGCAGTAGTGATAACGACAACAGTATGTCCAGCCAGAAGCAACCCCTCGACAGTTTTCACGACCACTTGCTCCGCGCCACCGCGGGTATAGGGGGGGTAGAGATTATTGATAATGCAAACCTTCATAAGGACATGCGAACTGTGAAAAATGCGAAATTGCGAAAGAGAGAATTTGAATGGAATTATAGGGAAATACTTGGCCATTTGCAACCATCAACAGGATACACACAAATCAACCACAAGTGACTTGTTGTAGAAAAAAACTGAATGCTATACCATATCAATACCCAGCAAGAATTTTCGTAATTTCGCATTTTTCGCAGTTCGCATGTATATGCCCACCATCATGGATCTCGAAAAAATTCCACCCCAGAATCTGGAGGCAGAAATGTCGCTTTTGGGCTCTATCCTCCTTGGCAAAGAT
>JBBTRO010000004.1:504-2740 GCA_038065155.1 Patescibacteria group bacterium | reverse complement strand
TACTCGTGCATTTCTCGCGCTGTTTGCGTTTGCGTCTCGGGGCTTCCAGCGATTCCAAAAAATTGATGGCGAGCAGATCTCCAAAATCTACCCCGCTCCCCGCCGCCATGCCCAGGAGCTCCTGTTCAGTTCTGGGAATAAATTTTTTAAGAAGCGCAAACGACGGCTTGAGAATCCGTTTTGATCCCTCCCAAGAAAAACCGGATAGTGCTCTCCAGTGCTTTTTGTAAAAACCAGCGCCCGCGCGAATGTAGTTTCTGGCTTTCACTCCGATTTGTCTGCCCATGTCAAATGGCTCGCCGCTGACTTCGATCACTTTTATTTTTTGCATACAACCAGGCAAAAGCCTCATTCCTTATTTCTTTGTTTTCTTTACAGCCCCAAGATACTCCTTCAATCGCTCCACGGCTCGTCTATGCAATTGGCTGATTCTTGACTCAGATACTCCCAGCTGTTTCCCTATCTCGGCTATAGGTATCTCTTCTTCAGCCAAAGAAAGAATCGTCTGGTCGCGTTCTGGCAAAGCCCGCACAGCCTCGCGCAACCGTCTAATTTGTTCACTTTTGATCGCCTGTTCTTCCGGACTTGCTTCATCGCTTGCCAAATACCCCAAAACATCCGCATCAACTGCGGTGGGTCGCACTGGTGCGTCCGGAAGTCCAGCCGAAGGATCGGCCGAAGGATCGCTCGCGCGGTTTCTGGCTTCTTGTTCTGTCCTAAGAGCCTCTTTCTCCTTTAGCGCTTTGCGCTCTCGTCTCGGCAATATGTCACTCCGTCGCTTGCCATCGAGCACAGCCCCCTTGATCCGTGTTGGTAAATAAGCGTCGAACGGCACACCCTTTGTTGAATCGAATTTTTCCCTCGCGTCCGCCAGTCCTAAATACGCATCTGCCAAAACATCCTCCCGCATATGATCCGGCAAGCCGCGGCTAGCCTTCTTTGCTATGCGCTGTGCCATGGCGAAATGTTCTGACGACACTTCTGGCACCGCATCGTTTTTTCTTTTACCCGCGGGCTCCTTAGCTTTCGCTTTTCCAATCGTCATCTCTTGCTCTGGATGAGTAATTTCTGACATATGACTAGTTAAAATAAGTAATCTAGGTTAGATAAATTTAGTCATACACTAATTACACCTATTGACTCCAGCCAATTTCCAAGAGACACAATATCATTTTTACTCTGATCATGCCAGAAGGTGTGGAATCCCATCTCGCGCGGGACGACTAAATTATGTTCGTGGTTATCAATAAACACACACTCCTGTGATTTGCATCCTGCGGCGGCAAGCGCCTTGTCAAAAATAAGCCGATCCGTCTTTGTGCCACCGACGTCAGCGGATAAAATTCGGATGGGAAACAGATTTTCCAGCTTCATCGTTTTTTCAAGCAGTCTAAATCTTTCCCGATTATTGTCGGTGATAATCCCCAGCGTATATTTTTGACACAACTCTGTGCAGAGGATAAACATTGATTCATTCTTTGGCGTACTCAAAAAAACATCTGGAAGTACGCCAATGCCCAATTGCTCACCCAGGCACGAACAGAATTCTTGCCAGATATCTTTATGGTCAATTTTGCCGTCATTGAGCTCTTCACGATTCTTTTTGTAGCACGAAACGATATGATCAAAAGAAATCGCTGGCAGGATGGCGTGAATATTTTTGCAGGTGGTAAACCATCCGCTCGGGTCGGTCGTGAGTACCCCATCAAAATCAAAAAAGATTGTTTTTATCATACTCACTTTTTATACCATCGCCTCAATTCAATAAATATTTTATCGCTTCACCAGTGCCATCGTAATACGCGGCTCGCCGTCGCCAAAATAATTTTCTTTTCGCTCACCGTGGACAAAACCAAGCGACTGATACAGATGAACCGCCGCGATATTTTCTGGATGGACTACCAGATCAATTTTTTGGACGCCTTTTAACTCTTCCAATATCAAATTCATCACCTGTTTGGCAATCCCCTGCTTTTGATATTTTGGATCAACAAACAATCCCGAAATGTAGGCGTGATTCGATTCTGGAAACTCGTACTCAACTGCGCCAACATATTCGTTGCTCAGTTCAATGAAATACACAATATTCTCTGTCAGCTTTTTCTTAATCTTTTCGACATCCGTAAACGTGGAGTACGTTTTTTGGCCTGCGACCGTTTGTTCAAGGCGATAATAGAGTTCGGCGTCGACTGGAGCGGCGCGCTCAAGATTAATTGTAGCCATATTGTTACCGTAT
>JBBTRO010000004.1:0-494 GCA_038065155.1 Patescibacteria group bacterium | reverse complement strand
GTTAGCGTATACTTACGTTGATCCCAACGCCCTCCAAACAAAAATAAAAGTGTCTAATGATGGATATTTAAACTGCTAAAATCACTTTATTCACTAGAAGTAGACAATTCAGTCCCTGCGGTTGCCTGTCTCAACCGGCCAACCAAATCACCATACTTCTTTCTCTGTCCAATGCATGAGTCAATAATTTCTTCACGAATGCGAGGATGCATTTTCTGCAAAGCGGTTGTAAGACGTGTTTCGCAATCATGACAATTGGCTGCACTTTTGGCTATAGGCTCAATAAATGCTTGCCAATCTGATCGGGTGCGATCTCCGACAGTTTCCATATAAAGATTTTGACTGTCCTTGAACAGCGTTGTTCGACGATGACCAGGACCAGTACTGATCTCTCCAACAATTCTTTGTTTATCACGCTCCAGCGCTTCTACCCAGCGATCGAAAAAATTATGAAAACCAGTGTCTCTATCGCGTGTCTCGATTTGACGTCCCGG
>JBBTRO010000003.1:0-9240 GCA_038065155.1 Patescibacteria group bacterium | reverse complement strand
GGGACTCCAGCGCTTTTTCGATTGCTGATTTGGTAATTTCATGAAAGACCAAGCGTTTGACATCGCTTGGTTTGATATGGAGTATTTCCGCCAAATGCCAAGAGATGGCTTCGCCTTCACGATCCTCATCAGTCGCGAATAAGATTTCAGATGCCTCTTTGGCTAATTTTTTTATCTCACTTACTTTTTTCTTTTTCGTTGGTGAGATCTCGTATGCTGGCAAAAATGTGCCGCCCTCGATATCAACACCCATCTGGCTTTTTGGCAAATCCCGCACATGGCCCATGCTTGACTCCACGCGAAAATCAGCTCCGAGATATTTGGAGATGGTGCGGGCTTTGGTGGGAGATTCGACGATGACCAGGGTTTTCATAAATAGCATTGTAGCATACTAATGAAGTTTGACGAAGTTGTCAAGGCGGACTATACTTTGGACGTATGATTCAGGACAAGAAAAAGTATTCTTAATTTTATTTTTTATGGAAGGACGTGAATCGCAGGGGGGGGTAGGAGTAGGGGATAATTGGGCGGATTTGGAAAAGCAACTAAAGTTTATCCAAGTTGGTGCAAATTTAGAAAATCTTGGCTCTGCTATTGAGTTAGAGGCAAAGTTGCAAGAAAGAGTTAAGGGTGCTATTGATTATATTAAAAAAAAGGAACAAAGTTTAAATTTTGATAAGGCGTTTGTTACTGAAAAATTACTTGGTCTAATTAGAAATTTCAATCAAGCGCGCGAAGTGTATGCGAAACAACACGCTTTGGATTCTGGCGCGAGCAGCGAGTCTGCCATGGCTAGGAACGAGGTTGCCAAGTCGCTGGGTCTCTTGAATGATTTCCTTCTGAAATTAAAAGAAGGACTTTCAGATACTGCTGCTTCCTAGCGCACCTCTCAATTCTCCGCTTAGGAAGATTGAGCCGGTGACGAGGATGATTGACCTTTGTTTCGAAAATCTTTTGGTCCAGTTCAGGGCATCTCTAGGGTCGAGAAAAGCTTCGATTCTGCACGCGTTGAGACCCCCCTCTGTCTCCCCCCTACTAGGGGGGAGATTTTTTATTATTTTTTTATAGTGTTCAGCAATAGCACGTGGATCAACCACTTTACGAAACGGATTCACGGTGTTGCGCGTGCAGGCGATTGAGGCTGGGTTCAGAGTCGCTAGTTGACGAATCATCTGTTTCCAGTTTTTGTCGGCCGAAAAGCCCACAATCAAATGTACATTCACTGCTTTCAGGTTTTCATGTTTTAATGATTTTACGGTTTCAACCGTGGTTCTCATCTTGTCCGGATTATGCGCGCCATCGAGTATAGTGAGCGGGCTTCTTGATACTATTTCCATGCGGAGTGGTTGCACGGATTTTACTAACCCAAGCTTGATCGCATCTTCTGGGATGTGCAAAGCGCGAGCAATATCAATGCAGAGAATGGCATTTTTTATTTGATGCGTCCCGAGAGCCTTAACGTGGTAATTTTGTTTTTTATACTGGAAATCAATACCATCAATCGTTTGTTTGAAAACTGAAAACTTAAAACTGGAAACTTCAAGCTGGGCTTTTTTATTTCTGCATTCTCTTTGTAACACCGCAAGCACTTTCTTATTTTTTTCTGCCGTAAATACACGACAGCCCAGCTTTATAACTCCCGCTTTCTCAAATGCAATTTTTTCTTTGGTACCGCCCAGAAGTTCCATATGGTCAAGGCCGATTGAGGTGATAATAGCGATGTTCTTCTTTGGCAGTACATTGGTGGCGTCATAACGGCCGCCGAGTCCGACTTCAATCACGGCCCAGTCAACTTTTTGTTTGACAAAATACAGAAAACCGACAGCCGTCAAGACTTCAAAATATGATGGCACGTCGTCTGTTTCAGTGCGCTCATACTGGTTCAGGCCAATGCTAATTTTTTTGACAATGTTGGTAAATTCGGTATCGCTCATGGGCTGGCCGTTGATTTGCCAGCGTTCAGTAATGTAGGTGGGATGCGGCGAAATCATGAATCCGGTTTTTTTACCATGAGCGGTGAGAATACTCGATAGATAAGTCACGACCGATCCTTTGCCGCTCGTCCCGGCCACATGGATAACATGCGGAAGTTTTTTTTCCGGATTGCCGAGGATATCCAAAAAACGTTGCATGCGCTGTAGCGCATGAGCGTGAGAGCGGCGGCCATTCATGTATTCCCGGCGGGGGAGATTGGAGAGGGAGAGGAGGAAGGATTCGGCTTCTTTGTAGTTCATACGTGTGAAAAAATTACATCGGAATGACGTATTTCATTCCTCCCACATTCCTCACCCTACCTTTCATCTCCATAAGCGTCAGGATGCCGGAGACGAGGTGGGACGGAAGTTTTGCTTGCTTTGCGATGAAGTCGATGTGGATCGGCTCGCGCGTTAAGAAGGGAAGAAGGGCAGCTTCTTCGGGGGAGTCGGGGAGCGTGGCGCGAGCAACGGTCTGGGCTTTGGCTTTTTCGATATGCAGGACACTCAAAATATCTTCTACTGTAGACACCGGATGCGCGCCGTTTTTAATCAGCGTGTTCGGGCCAAAGGCATTTTCGTGCGTAATATTTTGCGGCACAGCAAAGACTTCGCGATTGTTGTCGAGCGCGCATTGGGCAGTTATGAGCGCCCCCGAGCCTTCGGGCGCTTCAGTGACGAGCGTACCCAAAGACATTCCGGCAACGATACGGTTGCGTCGTGGAAAAGTAAAGGTATTGGCCATCATGCCTGGCGGATATTCAGAAATCACCGCGCCGCCAGACGCGATAATTCGGTTCGCTAGGTCGCTGTGCGTGGTGGGAAAGACATGGGCTCGGTCAACTCCAGAGCCGAGTACGGCGATGGTTTTGCCGCCAGCACGGAGCGTCGCTTCGTGGGCAAAACCGTCAATGCCAAGCGCCAGACCGCTTACGATCGTGAGTCCGCTTTCGACAAGTTGCGGCACGAGTTCTTCTACCACCTGTCGGCCATAGGGAGTGCACTTGCGTGTGCCGACAATAGCCAGGCATAGGTCTACCTTTGCCAAGGTTCCGCGCACAAACAGCGCGGCCGGCGGATCGTAGAGTTGTTTTAGAAGCGATGGGTATCGTTCGTCTGATTGGGCAATAACCTCAATTCCTTCTTTCTGCAAATCGCGTTCAATTTTTTCTACGTTCAGTGCCTCCCGCCACGAAATAAATTCACGAATCAATTCTTCGTCCCAGCCGGTCTGTTTGAGCGACTGAGCGTTTGCTTGCCAGATCTCGTCAAATGAAGCCGGGATCCGGGCGAGGTCTTGGTAGCGTTTGGGGGTGAGTTTGGGGAAGAAAGCCAACAGTGCTTCGTCCTGCATAACTTCGGGAATGGTGGATTAGGACTTTATCAACCTCTTTATTTCCTCTACTGCCCGCATAATCACTTGCTCTACTTTTTTCCTCTCCAACAGCCCAAACTTCGACAGCACAAACTTCGCCGTATCCGCCATCTTCTTCTCATTCTCTGATTTTATGCCGATGCGGATTCTAGTAAAGTCTTCGGTGCCGAGGTGTTCGATAATCGAGGCCACGCCATTGTGCCCGGCTGAGCCGCGGTTCGTTTGTACTTTTACATCGCCAAGAAGTATGTCCTTGTCGTCATGAATCACAATCAGGTCGCGCGGTGGAATTTTGTAGAAATGGGCAATCAGAGATATAGCAATGCCAGAGTCATTCATAAATGTCATCGGTTTGGCCAGGATAATTTTTTCGGCGCCAATCGTACAGCCGGACACTTCGGCATTAAATTTTTTTGATAATTCCCACGACGCTGGGTTGTAGTCTGCCAGTGACTCGTATAGAGCATCAATCGCCATAAACCCGACATTGTGTCGAGTTTTAGCATACTGTTTGCCGGGGTTACCGAGGCCAATGATGAGTTTCATATGGCAAAAAGTTAGTTTATCGTTTCAACTTCGTCAACTTGAGTATAATCGGCGTGCCATAAAAATCAAATTGTTCGCGCAGTTTGTTTTCCAGGTAGTGGAGATACGACGAGTGGATGGATGTACGGTATTTTACGAAGAGTTCAAACACCGGTGGATTGGTATCAATCTGGCGCATGGCGGTAAGCTCAGGATGACGCGTCCCCTTGCCACGGCTGGGGCGATGCTCGTACGTGGCGATTTTCAGAAAATGTTGCAGTGCCGTATCGGGGATGGTGAGGTGGCGGGCTTGCCAGATGTGTTTTAGCGTGGCAAAAATTTGGTGGGTTCGATAGCCAGTCAGGCCGCTGACAAAAATAATGGGAGCGAAATCGAGATGCGGGAAATAAGAATAGACCATGCGTTCCACTTCATGACGTTTGTGATCCGAATTGTCATCTGCCAGATCCCATTTATTGATAAGAATAACGACGCTTTTCGCATGGCGCTCAATCATGCCGCCGAGCTGCATATCCTGGCTCGAGAGCGATTCACTGCCATCGATCGTGAGAAGAATGATATCCGATTGGCGCATGGTTTCAATACTCTTGCCAATGCCCATCGTTTCCAGTTCGCCAGATACTTTGGCTTTGCGCCTGATGCCGGCGGTGTCAATGAAAATAATCGGCTGGTCTTCGTATATAACCAAAGTATCATTGGGTTCGCGCGTGGTATGCGCGATCGGACTCACAATCGCCTTTTCTTCGCCGATAATTTTATTAAAGAGTGATGATTTTCCGACATTGGGTTTGCCGATAATGCTGACCCGCATCGGTTCGGCGTCAAATTCGGTTTTGCTTTTGGGATGCTGTTTTTGAGTTTTAAGTTCCTGCCAGACCCGATCGAGCAAATCACCAAGGTTGCGTCCGCTCGCGCCAGAAATTGGAAATGGATCGCCAAATCCCAAGGCTCGCCAGTCATCGAGTGAAACGCTGGTCTCTAGTTTGGTGGTGTCTATTTTGTTGGCGACTACCAATACTGGTTTGCGAGACTGATGCAAACGTTTTGCCAAGAGCCGGTCTTGCGGCTGAATGCCGGCGCGCGCGTCGGTTACCAAAATGACGAGGTTTGCCGCGTTGAAGGCCTTTTCAGTCTGGGTGACAATATCTTGTTCAAACGGAACATCCTCTACAAATGTGAGTCCGCCGGTATCGATGATGCGGATCGATTCGCCGCGCCACAGAATATCACCCTCGTTACTAGTTCGAGTCGTTCCTGGGATATCCGAAACGATCGCCTTATTTTCTTCAATGAGACGATTAAAGAGGGTTGATTTGCCAACGTTAACACGGCCGACAAGAGCTATCGTTGGCAGATTGAGGGCGGCTTGCTTTACGGGTACTGGCATAGTATTAAAAAGTATTCGTTCATTTATCATCAGAGTTTTCATTCTTTCATTTTTCATTCTTCCATGTCTTCTCCAAGCAAGATAAATATTTGAGTTCCGGGCGCAGGGGTAACGCTGGCAGGCAACTCAGTACGGATGGGAATGTGCAACTCAGTCTTCAGCGCTTCTAAAACAGTGTCTGAGACGTCAGTCTGGAGAGCGATGATGCCGCTTTTTGGCTGTGGTCGCTCGTCGGTATTTCCGATGGTCGCAATGGCAAAGCCGCGGTCTTCAAGTCGTTTTTTCATCCGAGCGGCGAGCCCGGCGCGCCAGGTGCCATTTTGTATCTCAATGGTACTCGTAGCTATTGGTAGATTCAATTGCGTTGTTTTTTGCCGCGGCGTATCGTCCTTTTTTACCGTGGCGGTCACAAAAATAGCCTCAATTGCGTCTCGGATAGCGGTAAAATTTCCGCTTTTTGGCACCAGCACGAACGCACCGTCATCGGTGACGCCATTTTGCAGATATCCGCTTTCACTGGCATCAAGCGTCAGCGTTTGGATCTGCGCGGTGTCGAGTTCGCGGCCGATTTTTAGAAGCGCCAATAGTTCGGGAAAACTCATGTTCGTCGTCATGTGCGCGTCCAAAGAATCCATGATGGCTTTTAGTTGTATCGGGCCCATAATCGTACCGCTCTCCAGGATTTTTTGCTTGAGCGAGAGGAGGACTTTTTGCTGGCGGCGCGAGCGAGCAAAATCAGATCCCTCGCCGCCTGACCCATGGCGCGATCGCGCGTATTCTAGGGCGGTTTTTCCATCCATTTCCCGCTCACCCCGAGCAAACGATACCGTGCGATAGCCAAAATTGCTTGTTGGGTACATTGGATCGGTAAATGACGCGTCCACATACACCGAAATACCGCCGACCGTATCGATTATTTCTTTGAACGCCTGGAAATCTATCCGAATATAATATGGTATGTCAATATTTAAGGTTTCGGCGGCAACTTCGGCGGCAAGCGCTCCGCCCCACGACCGCCGGTCTTCTTCGCCAAACGCATTGGCCGCGTTAATTTTATTTTGGCCATGACCTGGGATTTCAACCATCAGATCGCGCGGAATGGAGGTAAGCGCCAATTGTTTTGTGGAGGGTTTGATACTGGCGAGAAGTATGGTGTCGCTTAAATACGGTCCGTCGTGACCAGCGCCCCCAATGCCAAGAAGCAGGATATTGACTCGATCCTCGCGCTCGCCTTTGAGCGTGATATCGCGGCTTAAAACAAAATGGGTCAGGCGGCGAACTAGACCTTCCGGGGCTTTTGGCTCTAGGGTGACTGGATCGTAGGAGAGGGGATTGTCCGGGGCATCTTCTGGTAGTACTAGTCGGATTATGAGCCAAATGGCGAGAAGACTGAACAAAATAATAACGACCTTGATGAGCCGTTCTGGTTTCGGTTTTTTTGGGTTGCCCCCCTGTTCTTGTCCGATGAGATTCGGTGGTGGAGCGTGACCGATCGTATGGGAGGTCCATTCTCGTTCTTGCATAAGAAGAATTTGTGGTGCCCGAGACAAGATTCTAACTTGTGACCCCTGCAATGTGAATGCAATGCTCTAACCAGCTGAGCTACTCGGGCCTCTTGAACGGAGATACTATAGCATAATGAGAGATTTTTTCAACCCTTGGGCCTGGCTTATTACTATGGTATACTGTAACTATCCGACATCTTGTTACTATATATGCCAAAACCTATTCATCCGGATCTGCCGACTGGCCAGACGATCCACCATTGGAAAGTGGACGAATTTGTGCAATACGCACGGAGCCGCGGGTGGTACTTTTTTATGATTACCATTGGTTTGATTTTTGTGCTGTACGGAATTTTCAGCAATAATTTTTTGTTTTCATTGATTATCATTCTGACAGGGATAATTTTATTTGTTCACTCACGCCAGGAGCCCATGCCACTGCCATTTCAGATCGCGGAATTGGGGGTGATTGTTGGTAAGCGGTTTTATCATTATGACGAACTAAAAAGTTTTTATCTGGTTTATCAGCCGCCGGAGGTGAAAACCCTGTTTTTTGAAACCAAAAATCCTTTGCGCCCCCATTTGCGCGTATCGCTTTATGACGTGAACCCACTCCAGGTTCGCGATACCCTGCGGCAGTTTTTGACCGAAGATCTGGATCACACCGAAGAGCCCTTGAGCGACATGATCGCCCGGCACTGGCGGATCCTGTAGTGCACCCGCTAAGAATCGAACTTAGATTATTAGCTCCGCAAGCTAATGTCCTATCCATTGAACGACGGGTGCGTGGGTTTGAAAACAGGGTGAAGTATAGCGAAATTTTTTTCTTCCGTCAAGCTGAGTTGTTGCAAGAAACTATTTTTCGTGCTAGGGTAAAAACTATGCGCGGCAAGAGTTCGGCCGCGATGGAGGGATATGAAAATCGCTTTGGTTTTGTTGATCCTGCTCCAGCTGGCCTGTGTGGTCATCTGGATGCTGGAAAATATCGAGTGGGAGGACATCCGTGAGCCGCTTGAGTGGCTTATACCCGTCGTTGGCTGGATCATGATGATCGCGGCGGCTTTCGCTTCAGCGGCCACGCTGGCGGCCTGGACCTATGTCTACTTGATCATCCCAGCGTTCTCATGCTGGTCTCTCACCAACTCCTGCGCTTGGGTGACGCGCGCGGACATGCAGGGTGAGTGGCTCAAGTGGGTGGCGGCATCGGCGGGGGCGCTTGGCGTCTCATCCCTCGCGCTAAGGAGCGCCTATCGGTCAGAGTGGGAGAGGGCTATCTCCCAATATCTTTGCCAGAGGGCGGTGGCCGTTGGCCTTACGTTCCTCTTGGCTCGTCATGAGTTCCCGGAGGAGCCTAAACGCCGCAACTTTTGAGGGGGTCGTGTCTGCCGGTCACAAGCTCCGCGTCGGGGGAACGCGGAGCTTTTTCGTTTTTGTCAAAACAAAAGCAGTGGTACAATTGTCTGGTATGGACCTATCTACTCCTGTATCACAACTCAACCGCGTGGGCAAAACACTGGAAAAGCGGTTGAAAATTTTGCATATTGCCACCGTGCAGGATCTTCTGTATTATTTCCCCTTTCGCTATGAGGATTATCGAGCACTCGTACCGATCAAAGATCTTCGAGCCGGAGAGCAGGTCACTGTCTTTGGCACGATTGAACTTATTGCCAATCGTAGAAGTCACCGCCGGCGCATGAACCTACCGAAGCGATTGTGACGGATGGAACCGAGCGTTTGAAAATCGTTTGGTTCAACCAGCCATTTCTTACCAAAACTCTACAGGTTGGGGATCGGGTATTTTTTTCGGGGAAAGTGAAAAGTGATATGCTGGGGGTGTCTTTAGTTTCTCCGATGTATGAAAAGGAGATATTGGCATCTACCCTCGTTGAGACCCTACCCCAACCCTCCCCTACGAGGGGAGGGAGTACATTTAAAAATAATACAATTCACACTGGCCGGCTGGTTCCAATCTATCCGCTCACATTTGGCATTACGCAAAAGCAGATTCGATTTTTGCTTTCACAAGTGATTGGACTCGCCACAAACATGCCAGACTGGGTTCCATCTGATTTGTTAAAAAAGGCCGGGCTTCTGCCATTGCCAAAAGCGATTGCGTGGATTCACTTTCCCAATACCGACGAGGAACGACAGCGGGCGGAGAAACGGTTGAAATTTGACGAATTATTTTTACTGCAACTGCGCGCCGAGATGCTACGACAGTCGCTCGCTCGAAGTATCGCTCCGGTGATTTCGTTTCGCGAAGCGGAGACAAAAAATTTCGTGTCCCATCTTCCGTTTACGCTCACCAAGGATCAAAAGATTGCGGCCTGGGAGATTTTGCAAGATATACAGAGTTACCGAACAGATTTCGCTTCGGCTCAATCTGTTACTCCTGATAATGAGGTAAATAATATAAGGAGTAACGAAATGATCCGCCCCGAGGTGGAGAATTTC
>JBBTRO010000002.1:0-2381 GCA_038065155.1 Patescibacteria group bacterium | reverse complement strand
TGAAGAAGGGACTTGAGGACAAGGTGAGTGATCTGGTGAAAACAGCGATGGATGGAGTGGCAAAATTGCGTGTGCCGATTGAGGTGCATGTGAACATTGGCAAACGATGGGGGGAGTTGAAATAACAAATTATTTAAAAAAAATCCCTCTCCTGGTAGGAGAGGGAAGGGTGGGGTCTCTCAACTGGTTTACATTTTTTTCTCTTCTGGACCACAAGAGTCATCTTTACAGCCTCCTTCAGTGGAACAGCAACCGGAGTTGTCGGCGCCGCAAACGCAATTTTTGTGCATCACTTTCCATTTCCCTCCGCCACAGCCAGCGAGAGCGAGAGCGCCACCCAGAATGGCTAATGGAAATTCCATCATGCCAAAGTCTTGTTTGAGGTGTACGGTAAGAATGGCAACGATCATGATGATCGCAATAACCTTGGCCGCGAGTCTGGTGTAAATACCAAGAAGTACTGCAATACCTGAGATAAGCTCAGCGAGACCGACGAAGTAAGCGAAAAAGACTGGCATGGGGAAGCCAACCATGCCAAAGAACCCGGCCGTACTCGTAATATCGGCGAGTTTCATGTATCCATGGCGAATAAAAATGACGCCGAGCGCGATACGCAGAGCCAAGAGTCCAATACTCTTCCACGATTTTCCACAACACATTGACATTGATTTCATCATATGATGAAGATTAAGACTTAGTTTAAGACTAGGATTGAGATTGTTGGCCTTATTATGTCAAACGGCGTGGTGGGTGTCAATGTAGACTTACATTGTTTTTTTTTATTTCTCTGGTACAATCGATTGGTATGATAATTTTTCTTTACGGCAAAGATACCTTTAGAAGTAAGCAACAGCTCAAGAAAATGATTGAGAAGTTTAAGGCTGACCGAGATCCGGCTGGGTATAATGTGGCTAGGATTGACGCTAGTTTGGAAAAAGATGGCGGTAAAATTATGAGTGAAATATTGGCGATACCGTTTTTGGCCGAGCGGCGCTTTATCGCGATTGAGTCATTGCTCTCGAGCAAGCTCACAGAACTTCAAAAAGAGATGCTGGAGCGCATCGAGAGCAAACGCTTGCCAGAATCCAATATTATCGTGTTTTGGGAAGCCACGGACACGTTTAAAACCAAAGACGCAAAGGCACTATTTGAACGTCTGGCAAAAGAAAAATATGCTCAGGCATTTGAAGAATATACGGGGGCTAGATTGACGAGTTGGATTCAAACAGAGATAAAGGAGCGTGGTGGAAGCATCGCGCCAGATGCTCTGGTGTATCTTGCGACCCATGCCGGGGGCGATACATGGTTTGTAAGCACGCTCATTGATCAGTTGGTGGCTTATGCAACGGGGGAGATAATCTTAAAAGATGTTCAACTCTTTCTCGATGAAAAAGTAGACGATAACATTTTCAATTTGGTTGATTCCATTCTTGCCAGGCAAAGTAAAAAAGTTTTTGCCATGATTGAGGAGCAATATCGGCAAGGCCAGGATGTGCAGTATATTTTTGCCATGATCCTGCGACAATGCCGGATCCTTCTTGAATTGCGCGATCTTCATGATCGTGAACAGCTTTCCAGCGATCAGTTGGCGAAAAAACTATCACTTCACCCGTTTGTCGTTAAAAAATCCTTGCCAATGGTTAAACAATATTCTTTTGCCTCTTTGCAAAAGCTCTACAAGAGTTTACTTGAATTTGATATTCAAGCCAAAACTGGGTTCGCCGATTCAGAGACGATGCTGGATGTGTGGGTGGGGAGGTTGTGTATTATGAAATAAAAAAATAAAAAATCCTCCCCTTGTAGGGGAGGGCAGGGTGGGGTTGCTCGCAGAATCTCATTCTTGGAAATATGTATGACCTTCGGCAAGCTCTTCGACAATCACCCATTGCTCACCACACGTCGCCGTCAACTTCGACGCGAAAGCACCAAGGCCGAGCAGGTACTTTGGCAAGAGTTACGTGATAAGAAGCTCGGGTACAAATTTCGTCGTCAATACAGTTTCGGAGATTGTATTTTTGATTTTTATTGCACTGAATTGCGCCTTGATGTTGAACTGGATGGTCCAGTGCATATTCAACCAGTGCAAAGTCAGCATGACCATGTGCGTGATGCCTGGCTTCGAAGACAGAAAATTTATATTCTCCGTTTTAAAAATGATGAAGTGTTGTTTAATCGCGACATCGTATTAAAAAGGATACAAGGCGTTTGCGAGTCATTGATTAAAATCAAGCATTTGTCTGCAGACACTCAACCCCACCTCAATCCTCCCCTACGAGGGGAGGAGGTTTAATTTATTTTTTTATCTATAACTAGATTTATGAAAACTGCAATTCGCACATGCCTGATCTCACTCACTGATTACACCCTTAAGCCAAGACAAA
>JBBTRO010000001.1:0-7261 GCA_038065155.1 Patescibacteria group bacterium | reverse complement strand
GGAGCACTGGAGCACTGGAGCACTTGTAAAACTATGTTAACTAAAAAACAAGAAATCGCGATTATAGACTTTGGTTCTCAATACACCCATCTTATTGCTCGTCGAATCCGAGAAATAGGGGTAGTGTCGCATATCTACCCCAATGATGTAAGGGCACACGAGCTAAAAAATGCGGGCGGCATTATTCTCTCGGGCGGGCCAAAAAGTGTTATTGGCAAAGAGGCGCTGGCCTATGATCCAAGCCTATTTGACCTTGACGTTCCCGTCCTGGGACTTTGTTATGGGCACCAACTGATGGCAAAGCGTTTTGGGGGTGAAGTTGCATCAGGAGAGGCAAGAGAATATGGAATGGCAAAAGTGAGAATCAGGAATCAAGAATTAAGAATTAAGAATATTTTTCATGGTGTGCAAAAAGAAACCACGGTCTGGATGAGTCATGGTGATCACGTAGAGAAGACGCCGCCGGGGTTTGTACAGATAGCGTCTACTGGCAACCATAGCATTGCCGCCATGGCAGATCAAAAACGGAAATTATACGGTTTTCAATTTCATCCGGAAGTGACGCATACAAAACAGGGAAAAAAGATACTGAAGAACTTTGTTTTTGACATCTGCGGCCTGAAAAAAAATTGGACGACCGGAAAAATGTTACATGAGATTGAGACTAAAATTAAGATCGAGGCCGGAGATAAAAATGTTTTCTTATTGGTCTCTGGTGGGGTTGATTCAACTGTTTGCTTTGCACTTCTTGAAAAAGTACTTGGCAAAAAACGAGTATATGGCCTTCATGTTGACACTGGTTTCATGCGTGACAGTGAAACCAAAAAAATTAAAACAGCGCTGAACAAAATTGGTTTTGACAATCTCCATGTCTATAATGCGGAGGCAGAATTCCTTCGCGCACTCAAAGGTATCACTGAACCAGAACAAAAACGAAAAATCATCGGCGACCTCTTCCTTGACATTACCGATCGGATCATGAAAGAGAAAGGCTTAACTGGTAAAGACTGGCTGATTGGCCAAGGGACGATCTATCCGGACACGATTGAATCCGGCGGTACCAAAAATGCTGATGTCATCAAAACGCACCACAATCGCGTGCCGCGAATCAAACAAATGATTGCAGAAGGAAAAATAATTGAACCCATCAGAGAGCTATACAAAGATGAGGCGCGAGCGATTGGGCGAGCTTTGGGTTTACCTTATGCTTTGGTTGACCGACACCCGTTCCCCGGACCTGGGCTGGCGATTCGATGTTTGTGTTCAGATGGATCAAACGAAAAGCCCACTGCCATTGTGAGCGATCCGTCGAGGCGGAGAGCGAGGCAATCCCTGACCACGTTGAAAGATTGCTTCGTCGTTTCGACTCCTCGCAATGACAGCTTGTTTCATTTAATTAAACTCCCCATCAAATCCGTCGGTGTCCAGGGCGATGAACGTTCATATGCCAACCCAGCGCTTGTTGTTAAAGAAAAGAATAGAAATATAAAAAATCCCTCTCCTCGTAGGAGAGGGCAGGGTGAGGTCTCAACGAGTGTTAATCCACCGTGGTCACTTTTACAGAAAATCTCTCCTTCTTTAACCAACCAAAACAAACAAATCAACCGCGTCCTTTACCTTCTCTCTGTTGACCAAGACAACATCGAAAAATCAATCGTTAAAAAATCAGAAATAACGAGACATCGTCTTGGCCTTTTGCGCAAAATTGACGCCATTGTCCACAAAGAAATCGAACATCTGCCACACATTTGGCAAATGCCAGTCGTACTAGTGCCATTTGGTTACAAGCACAAAGAATCAATTGTACTCCGACCAGTCGAATCCGCCGAAGCCATGACAGTCTCGTGGACCAAAATTCCCGATGATATTCTAAAAAGAATTGTAAAAAAAATCACCGATCTTCAAGCAATCGATTTCATCTTCTACGATGTGACAAATAAACCACCGGGGACGATTGAATGGGAGTAATTAAAATTCTATCTCCATCCCATCATACGCCACATCAGCATATTGGTAGCGCGCTTGAAGATATTTCCGTAATTCTTCGTGTGGCAAGGTTGAATGCCCAATATGAGTGAAGATCACTTTTTTAATCCCCCACTCTTTATAAAATTTTAGTTGATTCACCATCGAAAGATGGCTCGGAAGGTCTCGCTCCAAAATCGAGCCGTCTGGAAAAATAATATCGCAATCCTGAATATATTTTTGAATGCCATTCATTGATTTGATATCAGTAAAATAGGCGATTTTTTTTCCACTCACTTCAACGCGATAACCAACGCATGAGACAGTAGTAGAGTGCTCAACACGAAATGGAGTAACCGTAACTTCTCCTAGAAAAAACGAAACTCCCGGCTCAATATTTTTTGCTGATTCTCGATAAACAGTAACATCTGGCAAGTAACGAAGGCCATAACACGCATCGGAATGATCATGCGTTACGCAAACAGCAGTTGGAGAAAAATGGTATTTGTTCAATTGATAACGAATATCCGGACCAGCGTCAAACAGGATTACCTCGTCATCCACACATAGAGCCAATGATGATCGAGTACGACGATCCGGCCCACCGTTTTTGGCGCTATTGCAAATCGGGTCATCGTGCAGAGTAAAATGTTTTTCGTAATTCTCAATGTCAAGATAGTCTGCAAACACATTGGTTTTTGTCCGAGGCAACGGAAACAGAGCTGATGAGCCGATGATGGTGAGTTTTTATTTTTGATTTTTTGACATAGTTAGGTAACTCACTCACATCTATTCTAATCTCTACCCCACCCTTCCCTCCCCTAACAGGGGAGGAGATTTATTTTAAAAAATTTTTACAAATACCCGTTGATCCCCAATCACCACCGGCTCGCTCCCAAAAAACTTCTCTAAAACTTCTCCCTGCTTCAATGTTACTGCGCCCGCGGGATAAATAACTACGCATTCTGTCGCCCCAGTTTTCTCTTTCGAAACAATGAAAATACTCTCGCGAGGATTTCGAAGTAGTTCCGAGAATAGCACAGTCCGTTCGGGTTGTCCAAATTGATAATCAATCGGAAAGCCCCCGCCGACAATCTTGCCAGAGGAAATTCCTTCCAGAGCCAAGAGGGGCCAGGTGTCGGCGAGAATACAAAAATGACTATCATTTTTATCAATGATATTCCAGACGAACTGTGCCGCTTCGTACTCACTCTTACTGACGACGCGCAGGTCAGGGCCGGAAGCGTAGGTGGTGGCTGTGAACCACGAAAATAAAAAAACAAGGAACAAGGAACAAGGAACAAAAATTTGCTTTTTGTTCCTTGTTTTTTGCCACTTGTCCAATTGTTGAAATCCATTGAGAAAAAATACAAGCACAACAAACGCCACCATGGCATCCAAGCGACGAGTGAAAAGACGGTCACCGTCGAGGATAAACCAGCCAATGATGTAGCCAACTACCACCTGAGCACCCAAGCACCTGAGCACCAACCACGGTGTTGTGCGAGGCGCTTTCCATATTCCAAGCAAGGCAATACCCCAAAGAGCAAGCATCATCGGAATCATCCACCATCGCCAAACTAAAAACAAACTTGGCACAAAGGCAAAGATGGGCGTGTGATTGAAAAAAATATTTCCGGATAGGATATCGTGCGGCCGAATGGCTGAAGCAAAATACCAGCCGCTGAATTGGCCGATCATTTGCTTGAGATTGAGGGTAAAATTTTCTGGGACATAACTTATTTTTGTTATCAACTCTAGGACAGGGATGATCCATAGGCTTGCAAAGAAGCCCACAGCCGCTAGTGATCTCCGTAGTAAATCATGTTTAATTCCTAAGATAAACCGCACACCATATGTAATGATAATGACACTCCAAATCAAAATAAAATGAAGCGAATAGCCAAAGACCATGAACGTGGCAAAAAGCAACGCAAGATTTCTTTGTGATTTTTCTTTATTGAAGAGATACTCCAACCACAACGACAATACAAAAAAGAAAGTAATGTACCCAAGCGATACTGGCAGGGTGAGGCTCCCCAACGCTTGCCAGGAAAATGGGAAGGCCATGAGCCCAGCTAACCATAGACCATAGCGCTTTGAAGCAAACAAAAGTGTACCGATCCGAAATAGCAAAATCGGCATCGCAACCGACCACAAAATCGGTACAAGCCATTTATTGACTGTGAGCAGACTCACGTCAAAGATTTTAGCAATGGCCACCGACGTTCCCCATAGTTGGCCATAACTGTACTTATGAGGAACCACGAGCACATCGGGAATTTTATAATTTCCTAATTTCGTAATTTCGTAATTTCGAAATGTTTTTCCTTGACCGAATAGAACGGGCAGTTCTGGCTCCCCAGAGATCAGTTTATTCTCCACAGCCAAGTGTCGCCACACGTCCCCGCCCCAAGGAAGCACATGAGACAGGGGCAGATAGAGATGTTGAATGAAAGAAAAGATGATAATAGCGACGAGTACAATTTTTGTTCGATAGACGGAAAACAAAAACATTGCTAGAATCACAGTGAACACAAAAAATATTGGCAGGTAGAATGGATGAATTGTTTGCCAGGGAGTTTGTAGTACAAGAACACTTCGTGATTGAAATAACAAAAAAATTAAAATCGCTGACAAAATAAAAAACAGCCCTGGCAGTACCAGGCGTTTGGGCAACAACCATTCTGGTTCTTGCGTTGGAGTATTTTGAACACCTTTACGCCAGCGTCGGAGACAAATAGCCAGCGTCAGAGATAAAATGAGCGAAAGAACAATAATCCCAGGCGTTATCAGATACCAAACAACCGCGATGGAAAGAAAGATACTGGATAGAAACCCAAAGATCCCGATCATAGCCCCCGTGTGAAAAGACTGGCGATCGCAAAGCCTAGTGACAGGCCAAAGAGTCCTGCGGCAATCGTGAAAAAAGAAGGAAACTGCCACAAAAGCCCGGCCAGCGTCAAAAACACGGCAATAACTTGCAAATGCATTTTAATCTTGCCCCAGATGTTCGCCCCACGAATGGTTTTGAACTTGTACTTTTTTTTAATCGTCGCTAGGATAATAATGATTTCAATGCCAAGCACCGCAAAGCCAAGCCAAAAGGGATAATTCTGAAATACCAGTACCAGTACCATCGACCCAATCAAGAATTTGTCGGCCAAAGGATCGAAAATTTTGCCAAAATCAGTAATACGATCACTTGTCCGAGCCAGCGAGCCATCAACGGCATCGCTAAAAGCAAGAAGGAGAAACGAGATGATGCCAACTAGATAATAATCATACAATACCAGAAAAAACACAGCAGGCGTAAAAATAATGCGAAACAGCGTGACTTTGTTCGGCGTTACCGAAACTGGCAAAAGACGCAAAAGCGTCTTGGCCAGCAGGTAGTCGTGCGGGTTGATTTCTTCGGCTTTCTGGTAGGCAAAAAGATTGGGATGTAGCGTTTTGAACTCACTAAGCATGCTCATAGGGCGCATTGAACAAAAAGCCTATTTTCCGTATAGTATAGCGGCTAGGAGTAGAGAAATCAATGACTATGATTTATTTGCCTTTTGCCTATTTTCTTATTACCAGCGTAACGTATTATCTATGGGGGATAACACCGCTCTTATCATGGATCATTCTTTTAGTACCCTTGATATACGCGATCAATCATACATTAAATAAAAATTCGAATCTAAAAATCCGAAATCCGAATGAAACACAAATAGAAAATAACAAAATTTTAAAATTCAATCATTTGAATTTTTGGCATTCTTTAGAATTTCGATATTCAAATTTCGAATTTATAAAAAGTTACTATTTTTACCTTGCTTACTTCACTATTGATATTGTCTTAATCGCCGCCCTTTTTCTATACAGAACTGATACCCTCCTCCCCTCTCCTTGGCAAGCACTCCCCGCTTGGTTTTTCCTTCTATTCGCCATTTCCACATTTTTACTTTTTACTTCAATCAAAAAACAAAAAACTATTGGCTATGAACTATTGGCTATTAGCTCATTACACCTTTTCGTGATGTACAGTGTCGCCGCCATCCTCTACAAATACGGCTTCGGCTTTGACGCCTTTATCCACCGCGCGACCGAAGTGTGGATACAAACGCATGGTTTTATCCTGCCAAAAACCCCGTACTACATCGGTCAGTATAGTTTTGTCGTGTGGCTCTCGAATCTGACACGCATCCCGATTTTTTATATTGATGTCTACCTCGTCCCCGTTCTCGCGGCACTGACATTGCCGGCCACTATCATACTCTCACTCAAACGCGCCTGGGATGTCCCATACGAAAAAAGTGCACTTGCACTCTGGCTGATTCCATTTGTTCCTTTTCTTTCCTTTCACCTCACAACTCCATACAATCTAGCGCTTCTCTTCACAATACTCTGCGTTTTTACGCTCTTGCCGGTATTAGTAAAAGCTGACAGCCATAAGCTGACAGCCATAAGCTACCACAACGTATCAATTCTGTTGTCACTCTGTGCTCTCCTCACTCACCCCCTCCTCGGCGCTCCGTTGATTCTTTTCGTAGCGAGCAGTCTTCTTTACAAAAAATTTTCCTCCAAAATTATTCCTATTTTGCATTTCCTGGCAACTGCACTTCTCCTACCCATTCTTTTTACCCTAAACAATCTTCGTGTCGACGCTCCATTCCCAAACGTTACTAACCCATTCAGTCGTATTGGCGATTTTTTTCTTCTCTTTACTCGACCCTACTGGTATGCCAATCATTCCCCGCTTCGTTTTGAGATTCTGTACGAGTGGGAAGCGCTGATCGTACCTATGGCAGTCTTGCTGTGTACCAGTGGACTCTATATATACATTGTAAAAAAACAAAATGATAAATTTGTCATTCCGAGCGAAGCCGAAACGGAGCCGAGGAATCTGGATCGTTTGCCCAGATCCCTCCACCTCGGTCGGGATGACAAAAAAAATATTCTTTTAATCTACCCGGCCACAGCACTTGGACTTTGCCTCTCGGCCTGGCTTCTCGTCAGCTGGATTCATTTTCCTGACGTCGTAGCCTATGAACAAGGGGACTATCCGATGCGGCTGATTAAGGCATCGCTTATTTTTTTATTACCATTCGGTATATTAGGCATACTGGAATTTCGCAATTTCGTTATTTCCCAATTTCGAAATGAGGAAATGAGGAAATTAGGAAATTACGGATTGGCCCTTATTGCAAGCATTCTTTTGACTCTTTCCCTTTATTTCTCCTACCCTCAACGCAACGCCAAGGCACGATTTCCAGGTTACAATGTCACGGCCTCGCATTTCAAGGCAGTG